>DASUAD010000155.1:0-13502 GCA_035763965.1 Thermoanaerobaculia bacterium
GGCTGGCGATCGTGGACCAGGTCGCGCGGGAGCACGGGGGGCGCGTGGAGGTCGAGGACCGCCCCGGCGGCGGGGCGATTTTTCGAGCGGTCCTTCCGGGGACGGGAGACGGGAGGCGGTAGACGGGAGACGAGCCTCTTCCGACCTTTCCTCTACCGTCTGCCGTCTACCGTCTTCCGAAAAAAGCGGCCGGAGCCGCCGGGCTCCGGCCGATGGAGGGGGGATGTGCTTCCCGAACTGACTAAGAAGCCTCAGCCACCTTCGCGGAAGCGATCCGGATCGAAGTCGCCACGTTCTTGCCGTCCTTCTCGAATACGCTGACGTTGACTCGCTGCCCGTCCTTCAGCGTGCCGCCCCGCACCCGGGTCGCCGCCGTCCACGTGATCGAGGTCTCTTTGCCTTTCGCGTCCTTCAGGGAGAACGTCTTCGTCTTCTGATCGACGGAGGAAACCGTTCCCGACATCGTCATGGCATGCGCGCTCTTCGCGGTCGCGACCGAAGCGACTGTGACCGCGGCGGCGAAGGCGATCAAGGCAACGAGGGCTGTCTTTTTCATTTCGTCTCTCCTTTCGCCGCCGAGGGTAAAGGGCACGCAGTGAATACGGGATGAATGCAATTGTGGCGTTTCGCAGGATGAACGAAACGTGAACGCGACGTCCGATTGGCCTCTGAACGTGCCCGACGACGCGCGCTCTTGCCGGGCGTCGGGTCTCCCCGCGGTCGCCTCCTGGAAGACTGACCGGTTCCTGGCTCGGAGCGAGCCGGGTCGCTCAGACGCTCCGCCCGATCCTCGCGCCCGTTCTGCCGGTCGCGGGGGTGAAGCGGCTGATGTGAGGGGCGTCAGCCCCCGACGGACGGCTGCGTAATCGTCGGGTTCTTGTCGGGGTTGTTCACCGCGTCGAGCGCGGCGAAGACGACGCTGTCGTGAAAGAACGTGCGCTCGCTCGAACGCACGTTCAGCGCGAGGAGCCCCGCTTCGAAGGACTCGAAGTCACCCGGGAGCTCGTTTTCCCGGAGGAGACGGTTGGCGAGCGTAGCAATCCGACCGATCGTCTCGGAGGGAGCCGGCTCGCTCTCATCCTCGATGACGAAGAGACGTTTCCCCGGAGAAACGTCGCGCATCCCCTTGACCTTGAACACCCGGGATCGAGTCTATGCGAATTCGGGTTGCGCGGGATTCCCATCCCCATCGCCGGCTGGAAGACGCGCGGCGCGGCGGCGGTCTCCGCTACAATTTTCCCGTCCTTCATGAGGTCCGTCCCGTCAATGAGCAGGCGCGCCCTCCTCCTGCTCGCCGTTTTCGTTGGAAGCCGTTCGGCTTCCGCGTCACCCGCCGCTTGCATCGCCGGCTTTGCCGGCACGTATCCCTGCAACAACGTCGATCTCCTCGCGCTCGTCCCCCTCTCGACGATGGGTTGCGAATCGGGAAACGACGTCTGGGGCTGGACGGATTCGACGACGGGGCGCGAGTACGCTCTGATGGGGTGCGACAACGGCATCGCGTTCGTGGACGTGAGCGATCCGGCGAACCCGGTATACGTCGGTAAGCTTCCGACTCACACGGATGCCTCCCCGTGGCGGGGCGTCAAGACGATCCGGGACCACGCGATCGTCGGCAGCGAGGCCGTGAACCATGGCCTCCAGGTCTTCGACCTCCGTCTCCTGCGCGCTTTCACCGGGGTTCCGCTGACGTTCGCGGAAACCGCTTTCTACGGCGGCTTCAGCGATTCGCACAACGTCGTCGCCGACGAGACCACCGGCTACGGATACGCCGTCGGGACCGACACGTGCGCCGGCGGGCTTCACATGGTGGACCTCCGCACGCCGGCGACTCCAACGTTCGCGGGCTGCTTCTCGGGCGACGGCCACACGCACGACGCGCAGTGCGTTCTCTACGAGGGCCCCGATGCCCGTTACGACGGACGGGAGATCTGCTTTGCCTCCAACGAGGACACGGTGACGATCGTCGACGTCGAGAACAAGAGCTCCCCGGCGCTCGTGTCCCGCACGGGATACGTCGGCTACGGTTACGTGCATCAGGGTTGGCTCACGGAGGACCAGTCGTACTTCCTGGTCGACGACGAAACCGACGAGACTCACTTCAACCACAACACGCGCACGTACGTCTTCGACGTACGCCTTCTCGATTCGCCGAAACTCGTCGGTTCCTATACGGGCCCGTCCCCCGCGATCGACCACAACCTTTTCGTGCGGGGCGGTTACGTGTACGAGGCGAACTACACGAGCGGCCTCCGCATTCTCGACATTGCGGGCGTCTCGACGGCTTCGCTGTCGCAGGCGGGATACTTCGACGTCGTTCCCGAAGACGATGCCCGCGGCTACAGCGGTGCGTGGGGCAACTACCCCTTCTTCGCGAGCGGAATCGTTCTCGTGTCGGGGATCGAGCAGGGGCTTTTCGTGCTGAAGCCGAACCTGCCTCCGCCGCCCGGCGCCTCCTTCTACGCCGTGGCGCCGTGCCGTCTCCTGGATACGAGGGCGCCGTCCGGCGTCGCCGGCGGACCCGCCCTGGCCGCGGGGACGGCGAGGCTCGTGTCCGTCGCCGGCCGGTGCGGCATTCCGCCGGGCGCACGTGCGGCCGCGGTCAACGTCACGGTCACGGGAGCTTCGGCCGACGGGCACCTCACGATGACGTCGCCTTATTCGATCGTCTCCGGCACGTCGACGATCAACTACCGTCCGGGACAGACTCGGGCGAAGAACACGATCGTCGCACTCGAGGCGGGAGGAGAGGCCCGCGTTTACTGCGCGCAGGGTTCCGGCTCCGTCCACCTCATTCTGGACGTCTCCGGATATTTTCGCTGACCGTCAGACGGCCGCTCCACGGCGCGGCGCGCAACTTCGCCGTCACCTGTCCGCACATCGCCCAGTGGCTGAATCCCACCGGGACGAGCGGAACCCTCGGCCGTCAAGGGATACTCGAGGCCGCCGGGAACCTCTTACCCAACCAGCTCTCGACTTCCTCGGGGTGGAACCCGAACGGCCCCGGCTTCCCCTTGAACGCGATCTTTCCGTTCTCGTCGATCACGTAGAAGCGCTCGGGCCACCCGGCGTACGCCTCGTTCGCCGCGTTGCCCATGTCGTCGACGGCGAGCGGAACGTCGTAATGAAAGCGTTTCACGAAGTCGTTCGCGATCGTGACGCGGTCCGCGAGGTTCTTCGGCTGCGGATAACAGACGTTCTCCTTCTCGTTGGAGTCCATCTGCCACTCGTCCTCGGGGTGCGCCTCCTTGATGTAGACGGTCAGGAACTCCGCGCGGTCTCCGTAGTCCCGGTACATCTTCTGAACCCGCTCGACCGAGCGCCGAAACGGAGGTCAGGTGTAGCTGCCGAAGACGAGCACGAGCGGCTTCGACCCCGTCCGTTCGGAGAGGAGCACGGGACTCTTTCCATCGAGGGAAACGAGACGGACATCGGGTGCCGTGTCCCCGACCCGCAGGTTCCCCTCGCGGCGCTGCGTGCCGTAACGCGCGAGGCCGTAGAGGTTTCGCGGCCCGATTTTCCAGACGACGAAGAGGCCCAGGAGCGCGATCGCCCCGAGCAGGATGAGGAGCATCTTCTTCCACGCACGCACGGCCGCCGATTATCCGCCACCCGGCGCGAGCCGGCTACCGCTTCGCGACCCGGAAGGCCTCGTCGATCGAGAGCACGCGCACGGACCCGAGTTTGAGCGCCCGGACCTCCGGCTCGATCTTCTTCCGATCTCCGACCACCACGACCGCGACCTTCTGCGGATCGACGTACTGGCCCGCCACGCGCTCCACGTCGGCGAGCGTGACCGCGCCGATCTTCGCGACATAGGAGTCGAGCCAGCCGTCGGGCAACCCGTAGACGAACTGTTGCTCGAGCTTTGCGGCGATGTCCCCGGTCGTCTCGACGTCGGACGGGAAGGAGAGCGCGACGTAGTTCTTCGCTTTCGCGACCTCCGCCTCGGTGACGGTCTTCCGGATCGCGTCGAGCTCCTTGAAGAACTCGACGAGAGCCGGCCCCGTCTTGTCGGTCTGGACGGCAGCCCCCGCGACGAACGGGCCGGTCGAAAGCCGGTAGTCGAAGGAGGAGCGGGCGCCGTAGGCGTACCCGTGCTGCTCGCGGAGGTTCTGCATGAGCCGCGAGGTGAACGACCCGCCGAGGATGGTGTTCATCACGACGAGCGGAAAGTAGTCCGCCGTCGAGCGAGGCGGCCCGATGCGTCCGATCCGGATCTCCGACTGCGCGGACCCGGGACGGTCCACGATCCGGACGCCGCGGGAGCCGACCTGCTGCGCCGCCGGCACGGTCTCGGGCGTTCTTCCCTCGACGACTTTCCACCCGCCGAACGCCTGTTCGAGCTGCGGCTGGATGGACCCGGCGGTCACGTCGCCGACGACGACGATCGCGGAGTCGCCCGGCTGGAAGGTCCTCCCGTGAAAGGCGGAAAGGTCGCCCCGGGAAAACCTCCGGACGGACGCCTCGGTGCCGATGACCGGCGTCCCGTACCGGTGGCGGCCCCCGTAGAGCGCGCCGGCGAGCGCCACGGACGCCACCGCGGAAGGCTCGTCCTTCAGCTGAAGCAGCTCGGTCAGCCGATCTTTTCGGACGCGCTCGAGCTCCGCCTCCGGGAACGTCGGTCGAAGCACCACGTCCGCGAGGATCGGGAGAGACGCCGCGAGCCGCTTGACCGGAACGCGTAACGCGACGGTCGAGGCGTCCCAGCCGGCGCGCGTCTCGAGCCGGGCGCCGAGGAAGTCGATCTCGTCGGAGATTTCGAGCGCGCTTCTCGAGCCCGCCCCTTCGTCGAGCATGTCGGCGGTCAGGCTCGCGAGCCCCGGCTTGCCACGCGGGTCCGCGCCGGCGCCCGCCCGGACGACGACCGAGACTGCCACGACGGGGACTTCGTGCTGCTCGACGAGCAGGACGGGGAGTCCGTTCGCGAGACGGAGCTTCTGGACCGGCGGCAGCGTGAGCGGCCGGACCGGTCCCGGCGCCGGAGGCTTCGAGCGGTCCGGCTTTCCGGACGCCGGCGCGGCCGTCTGCGCGGAGACCGGGAAGGCGAGCAGGGTGGAGAGGAGCGCCACCGTCGCGCGCGTTGCCGTTCTCACGGCCGCTTCTCCGCAGCGAGAGACGTCTTGCCCGCCGGAACCACCGAGAGAACCACCCGCGCGTCGTCGCGCAGGTAGTTGCGAGCCGCCGATTGCAGGTCGCGCGGCTCGAGCGACGTGTATCGCGCCAGGTCTTCGTTCGAGTAGTCGGGCCGTCCCGCGTAGACCGCGTAGAGGTTCAAGCGGTCGGCTTTTCCACCGAATCCGCCGACCCGCTCGAGGGCGGCGTAGAAAGCGGACTCGATTCCGTTGACCGCCCGCTCGAGCTCGCGCGACGACGGCGCCTCGTTCTTCAGTTTCGCGAGCTCTTCCCCGATCACCTTCTCGATCTCCGAGAGACCGTGCCCCTCCCGCGCGATCGCGGTGATCAGGAACATGGACCCGAGGGCGCCCGAGTTCTCGCTCGCGGAGACGTCCTGCGCGATCTGGAGCTCGTAGACGAGGCGCCTGTAGAGACGCGAGTTCTTGCCGGCCGCGAGCACGCGCGCGAGGACGTCCATCGCCTCGTCCCCCGGATGGAAGAACGCCGGCGTGAGCCATCCCAGGAAGAGCTGCGGCAGCTGGACCTGATCCTCCAGGGTCATGCGCTTTTCGGCGGTCAGCACCGCCGGCGGGGCGGACAGCGGAGGAACCGGCGCTCCCCGCGGGACATCGGAGAACCACTCCTCGACGAGCCGCCGCGCTTCGGCGGGATCGATGTCGCCCGCCACGACGAGCGTCGTGTTGTTCGGCCCGTACCAGCTCTTGAAGAACTGGACGACGTCCTCGTAGCTCGCCGCCGTCAGGTCCTCCATCGAGCCGATCACCGGCCAGTGATACGGGTGATCCGGCGGGAACAGCAGCTCCGGAAGCTCGAGGTACGCGATTCCGTAGGGACTGTTCTCGTACGACTGACGCCGCTCGTTCTTGACGACATCGCGCTGCCCGTTCACTTTCTCCGGGCTCATCGCGTCGGTCAGGTAACCCATCCGGTCCGACTCGAGGAAGAGCGCGAGCTCGAGGGCGTTCGATGGCACCATCTCCCAGTAGTTCGTGCGGTCGTTGTCGGTCGAGCCGTTGTTGTCGCCGCCGGCGGCCTCCAGCCAGTTGTCGAAGTCGCCCTCCGGGACGTGGCCCGACCCTTCGAACATCAGGTGCTCGAAGAGGTGCGCGAAGCCGGTGCGGCCCGGCTTCTCCCGCGCCGACCCGACGTGGTACCAGGCGTCCACGGCGACGAGGGGGACGCTGTGGTCCTCGTGGAGGATGACGTCGAGGCCGTTCGGAAGCGTGAACTGGACGTAGGGAATCGAGATCCGCGACGGCTCCTGGGCATCGAGAGAGGCGGGGCCGAGGACGAGCGCGGCGGCGAGGAGAACGGACCAGACGCGACGGGTCATGTGATCCTCAATCCCGGTAAGTTACGGCGACGTAACGGGAAAGTTGCTCACCGCCTCGGCGCGAGGCAGGCCTCACCCTCCCCGAGCAGATTCCGCACGAGCTCGACGTAGACGCCGACTGCCGAGGCGACCTCGGAGAGCGAGACCTTCTCTTCCGCCCCGTGGGCGTCCCGGATCGAGCCGGGGCCGAAGAGAATGGGCTCGCCCCACGCCGGCAGGAGGGGGAGGTCGCACGCGAACGAGACGATCTCACCGGGCTCCTTCTTCGGACACCGGAACGAGACGGGATCGGAGCGATAGCCCACCCGGACCTCGACTCTCCCTTCGGCCATCGGCCGGATGTGCGCGAGAAGGGTCTCGATGGGCTCGCCGGTCCGGAAGATGATCTCGGCCCGCGCGCTCTCGGCGATCACGTTCGGAGCGCTGCCCGCGGCGAGGACGCCGATGTTCATGGTCGTCGAACCGAACGTCCGGTGGTCCGGGAGCTTGAGGGCTCGAAGGTCGTTCAGAAAATCGAGCAGCGGATCGATCGCCGACCGGCCGGTCGACGGCTCGGACGAGTGGCCCGAGACGCCGCGCGCTTCGACTTCGATCCGCAGGCAGCCTTTCGAGCCCGCGACGAACCGGCCTCCGGTCGGCTCGCCCCCGATCAGGTAGCGCGCGAGATGCGGTCGCCGGTTCGCCGCGAGCGCGCCGTCGGAGCCCCGTTCTTCGCCCACGAGGACGAGCAGCCCGACTTCGCCCTTCCCCGCCCGCGCGAGCTCCTCGAGCGCGATCGCCTGCGCGGCGAGACTCGCCTTGGCGTCGCACGCCCCGCGGCCGATCAGCACGTCTCCCTCGAGACGCGGCGGAAAGAACGGAGGAACCGTATCCGCGTGGGTGGTCAGCACGACGCTCGGATGCCCGCGGTGCACGAAGAGGTTGCGACGTTCCGGGGCGACCTCCATCGACTCCACGGCCCAGCCGGCCGATGAGTAGCGGCGCTCGAGGAACGCGAGAAGCGGTTCTTCCGAGCCCGTGACCGACGGGATCGCGACGAGCTCCGTCAGGAGCTGCACGGCGCGCGCGCCCGCTTCCGAAGACGCTCCCGCCGCCGGGCTCGAGGATCGCGCGCCGTTGCCCATGTCCCGCGCGATCATAGACTGCGCCCGGCTTCCGCCCGGACGTCGTCAATCGACCCGGAGCGTTTTCCCGGACAGACGGTGCCGGACAGCGACCACGCCGCCTCGAAAGTCGTGGCGCAGCTCGTCGTCCGGCTGGGCGACCAGAGAGCGGCTGGAGTAGACGACCGCGTAACCATCCGGGTGCCGGGAAAACCACCGATCGATGTCCCCGCGTTCGATGACTTCGAGCGGGCGTTTCAGGCGACCCGCGAAGTGGTATTCGCCCCGGTACTTTCCGACGTGAGCGAGCGGCCGTCCCTCGCGCTCGAGCCGGCCGAGCAGGTCCGCGACTCGGGAGACGTCGTACGTCGGCGACGCGCTTCGACCGACGGCGGCCAGCATCACCACGAGTGTCCCGACCGAGCAGGCGGCCATGATCCGCAGACTCGCGAGGCGCGACCGCGGGCGGGCGACGAGCAGGAGCGCTCCGAGCGCGGCGACGAGCGGGCCGGCCGCGGGCGGGAAGTCCGCGACCCAGGACGGCAGCCCGAACACGTTCGACACCCAATCACCGCTCGCGAGGACCGCCCCGAGGATCAGGAAGCAGATCGAAACTCCGACGAGCTCGCGCCTCCGGCCCGGCGCGTCACCGCTCTCCACGAGGAGACGCGCTGCGAAGAGCGCGACCGCGGGCAGGAGCGGCAGGAGGTATTGGATCTGTTTGCCGCTGACGAAGGAGAAGGCGACGAAGGCGGCGAGCGACCAGACCGCGCAGAGGCGGACGCCGCTCTCGCGGAGGATCAGGCGAACTTCCATCGATCGCGCCCGGACTCCGGGCCACAGCAGCCACGGCAGGACGAGCAAAGGCGCGAACGGCAGATACCACCAGACCGGCCGGCGGTGCGCGAACGCGTTGGCAACGCGGCCGGCCGTCTGGTTCCAGAGGATGGCGTCGGCGTACGCGCGCCCTCCCGAAAGCCCCGCGGGAATCGCCCAGGCGAGGGCGAGGGCGATGCCGGCGGCGAGCGCCCCGAGGGCGCGCGGATACCACCGTCGCGGCCGAGTCGCTTCGCTGCCGGACCACCAGGGCGCCGCGAGCGTGGACGGTGCGAGCCAGAGCAGGACTGCCGGACCCTTCGACAGGATCCCGAATCCGGTCGCGAGAGCGAGAAGGAGCCATCCTCCCCGTTCGCCGCGGCTCGCGCGCACGAGTCCGAAGATGCCGACGAGCGTGAAGAACACGAGAAACATGTCGAAGAGGAGGACGGTCGTGAAGAACGACCAGAAGAAGGTCGCGACGAGCAGGAGCGGCGCCGCGACCCCGACGTCGGGCCGGTCGGGCCACATGCGCCGGGCCAGCCGCGCCGTCAGAAAGAGGCTCCCGAGCGCGAACAGCGAGGGCACGAGCCGCGCCCACCACTCGTGGACGCCGAACACCCTCCAACCCGTCTCGATGAGCCAGAAGAGGAGAGGAGGCTTGTCGCTGTACGGAAGTCCATTCAGGTGGGGGACGAGGAACTCGCCGTGATTCCACATCTCCCACGCGACCGCGAGGTAGCGTGTCTCGTCGATCGGCCACGCGGGACGGGTGAGGAGGCCTCCGACGACGACCGCGGCCCAGAGGACGACGAGGAACAGGCCCCGCCGCGCGGTCGGGCTCATCCGCTCTGCGCGTGAGCGGCCCGATTTCCCGCCTGTCGCTCCCGGAAGATCAGGTAGAGATTGCGCAGATAGATGACGTTGCCCGCCGCCTGCCCGAGGATGAAGACCGGGTCCTGCCGGTGAATCGCGTAGGCGAGCAGGACGATCGAGCCCGCCAGGCTGAAGTACCAGAACGCGATCGGGATCACGCTCTTTCGCGCGCGTTCACTCTGCACCCACTGAACGACGAAGCGCGCCGAGAAGAGCGCCTGGCCGAGGAATCCGACGATCAACCAGAACGGGGGGATCTTCATATCGACTCCTTGGGGCCGCCGTCTCCGCTCTCTCCCGTCGCGGCTGCCGGGGGACTCGCCAGCACCGGAATCTTCGATCGGCGCTGGAGCCAGAGGACGCCGAGCATATCGACGATTCCGGTCCACAGCCGGTTGTGAACGCCGTAATGCGATCGGCCGTGGCGCCGCTCCCGGTGCCGCACGGGGACCGACACGATTTCGCCCCCGCCTCGTCGCATGAGCGCGGGAAGGAAGCGGTGCATGTGGTCGAAGAAAGGGAGCGCGAGAAACGCTTCGCGCGGAAAGAGCTTCAGTCCGCAACCGGTGTCGGGAGTTTCGTCGCCGAGGATGCGGCTTCGGACTCCGTTCGCGATTCGCGAGGACGCGCGCTTGACGAAGGTGTCCCGTCGCCGCTCCCGCTTTCCGTTGACGAGCAGGTTGGCGTTTTCGCCCCGCGCGGCCCGCGCCTCCAGGAGCAACGGGATGTCCGCGGGATCGTTCTGCCCGTCGCCGTCGAGCGTCACGATCCAGGGCGCGCGCGCGAGCCGCACGCCCGTCCAGATCGCGGCGCTCTGGCCGCAGGGCGTCCGGTGGCGGACCCAGCGGAGTCGCGGGAAGGTGCGGGCGAGCTCCCGCAGCGTCGCCGGCGTCGCGTCCGTGCTCCCGTCGTCGACGAAGACGACTTCGTAGTCCACCCGTCCGTCGAGCGCCGCGCGCACGTCCGAGAGAAGCGGACTGACGTTCTCCGCCTCGTCCCGCGCCGGGACGACGACGGAGATCTGCGGAACGCTGCGCGACGCCCGGGCCGCCGGAGCGGACGCGCGAACGCTTTTTCGATCCGAATCGTGCGGGTCAAACATGGCTCGACCGGGTAATAGTAAGACCCGCGTCTGAACGGCAGGTGAACGTCCCCTGCCGATCCCGTCGAGCCTACCGGCCCTTCTTCGCGATCGCGAGGCGCGCTTCCGCGAGCTCGAGCCGGGTCCGAACCTCCTCGAGCGTTTCGCGGCTCGCGCTCTTCAGATCTTCCTCGGCCCGGGAACGCTCGCGCTCGGCGGCGGCAACGTCGACCTCTCCCGGCTCCTCGGCGAGATCCGCGAGCACCGTCACGGTGTCGCCGGCGATCTCCGCAAACCCTCCCGAGATCGCGAGGGCGTGGTCGCTGGCGCCGTCGCGGTAGGTCAGCACGCCGGCCTTCAAGACCGTGATCAGGGGCGTGTGCCCCGGGAGAATCCCGAGATACCCGAGCTCGCCCGGCAGCTCGACCGAATCCGCCTCGGCCGCGACCACCGTCCTCGTGGGAGTGACCACCTGAAGCTTGAGTTTCATCGTTCCTTTCCGTTTCCGTTCTCCGTTTTCCGTTTCCCGTCCTAGAACGTACTCTGAATCGCGCCGCCGTCCACCTGGACCGTCGTCCCGGTCACGTAGCTCGCCCGCTCGCTCGCGAGAAACGCGACGACGTCGCCGATCTCTTCCGGCCGGCCGTGACGCCCGATCGGAATCGCCGCCACGATGCGGGCGGAATACTCCTCGACCGGGATTCCCTGCTCCCGGGATCGGATGTCGTTCAGCTCCTTCTGCCGGGCGGTCAGGACGTGCCCCGGCATCACCGCGTTCACGAGGACGCCGTCGCGGGAGAATTCGTTCGACATCGTCTTCGTGAGAGCGGAGAGCCCCGCGCGCAGCGTGCTCGAGACGGTGAGCAGCTCGATCGGCTGTTTCGCGGCGAGAGAAGTCAGGTGCACGATGCGGCCCCATCGGCGTTCGCGCATCCCGGGCAGCACCAGCCGCGACAGCCGCACCACGTTCAGGAGGACGCCCTCGATCCCCTCGCGCCACTGATCCTCGGAGAGCTCCAGGAACCGCGCCGCGGGGGGCCCGCCGGTGTTGGTCACCAGGATGTCGACCGCGCCGAAACGGGCGGCCGTCGCCTCGTGCCAGGCCGCGAGGTCGTCCGCCTTCGTGACGTCGCAGCGGCTTCCGAAGACCTCGGTGATGGGAGCCGCGGCCGCCATCTCCTCGCGGGTCGCCTCGAGCTCGCCGGGCGTTCGCGCGCAGATCGACACCTTGCACCCTTCCGAGAGGAGCGACATCGCGGCCGCGCGGCCGATTCCCCGACTCGAAGCGGCGACCATCGCGACGCGACCCGCAATCCCGAGGTCCATCTTTCTCTCCAGTCCTGACTCGAAAGAGGCGTCATTCTCTCCCCTGCCGACGACCGCGAGCAGCCGGAGCGCAAACCGCCCGGACCTCTCCGAAAGCTCACGGAAGGACGACCGCGCGATGGCGGTCGAACCACGCGGCCCAGAGGGGCATGATCCAGCTCGCGAGGCCGACCCATGCGACGGCCTGCGCCCTCGGAGGCGGCGGACCCACGACCGAAGAAACGTAGATCGCGATCGTGAAGACGACGAACGCGACGAAGCTCCAGCGCCCCAGCGGGTCGCGGGGCTTCGTGTGCACGACGTAAATCCACAGCCCGGCCGCGAACATCGCCTCTTCGACCGCGATCGTCTTGAAGGGGGAGTTCCAGAGACCGAGACCGACCTTCGGCCCGCCGGGCCAGAGCGGCAGGTCCGGCCGATGGGAGACGAAGTCGAGAACCCAGTGGCTGACGACGCCGATCGCGATCCAGATCGCGCCGGCCCGATACCGCGTCACCGACCAGTACAGGCCACCGGCGAGAAGGCCCCAGCCGAGCGAGGTCACGAGGCTGTGCGAGATCGGGTAGCCGACGAAGTCGAGCCGAAGAAAGGGATTCGGCGAGGGGACGATCCGTACCTGCTCCCAGCCGAGGAGAAGGAAAATCGGCCAAAGCAGGTCCGGAAGGAGCGGCGCGCCGAGGAGCCAGCCGAGCGACGTCTTCGGCGCGGCCCGCTTCGCCGCGAAGCCGACCGCGAAGTGCCCGACGAACATGCTATTGGGGACAGATTTATTTTTCCGCAGCGAGGCAAACCGGACCTCGCCCGTCAGCTGGAAAAATAAGATCTGTCCCCTACGCCGCCTCTTTCGCCATCCTCGCGGCCTTCTCCCGCGCCTCCTCGATCGTCCCGACCATGAAGAACGCCTGCTCGGGGATGTCGTCGCATTTGCCCTCGACGATCTCCCGGAAACCCTTGATCGTGTCGGCGATTTTCACGTAGCGGCCTTCGAGACCCGTGAACTGCGCGGCGACGAAGAACGGCTGCGACAGGAACTTCTGGATCTTTCGCGCGCGGGCGACCGTCAGCTTGTCGTCGTCGGAAAGCTCGTCGATGCCGAGGATCGCGATGATGTCCTGCAGGTCCTTGTATTTCTGCAGGACCGCCTGGACGGCGCGCGCGGTCGAATAATGCTCTTCGCCGACGATCCGCGGCGTCAGGATCTTCGACGTCGAGGCGAGCGGGTCGACGGCCGGATAAATGCCGAGCTCCGCGATCTGACGCGAGAGAACGGTCGTCGCGTCGAGATGCGCGAACGCCGTCGCCGGGGCGGGGTCGGTCAGGTCGTCGGCGGGAACGTAGATCGCCTGGACCGAAGTCACCGAACCCTTCTTCGTCGACGTGATTCGTTCCTGGAGCTCGCCCATCTCGGTCGCGAGGTTCGGCTGGTAGCCGACGGCCGACGGCATCCGGCCGAGCAGCGCGGAGACTTCCGATCCCGCCTGCGTAAAACGAAAGATGTTGTCGATGAAGAGAATGACGTCCTTGCCTTCGACGTCGCGGAAGTACTCGGCGACGGTGAGGCCGGACAGGCCGACCCGCAGACGAGCGCCCGGAGGCTCGGTCATCTGCCCGTAGATCAACGCGGCTTTCGACTTCTTCGGGTCGCCGGGCGTGATGACGCCGGACTGCGTCATCTCGAGATAGAGGTCGCTGCCTTCGCGTGTCCGCTCGCCGACGCCCGAGAACACCGAGTACCCGCCGTGGTGGATCGCGACGTTGTTGATCAGCTCGAGGACGATGACGGTCTTGCCGACGCCGGCGCCGCCGAAAAGGCCCGTCTTGCCCCCCT
>DASUAD010000156.1:0-2182 GCA_035763965.1 Thermoanaerobaculia bacterium
TGCTGTACGAGATGACGACCGGCCGGAAGGCGTTCTCTGGCGCCAACCAGGCGTCTCTCATCTCTTCGATCCTGAGGGACGACCCCGCCCCGATCTCCCAGGTGCAACCGCTCGCCCCGCGCGCTTTCGACCGGATCGTGAGGACGTGTCTCGCCAAGGATCCCGAGGACCGCTGGCAGACCGCGCGCGACGTCGGGCTTCAGCTCGAGTTCGCGGCGTCGGAACGCAGCGCGGAGATCCCGGCGCCCGTTCCGCAGAGACGACGGCGCGCTGCGTGGCTTCCCTGGCTCGTCGCCGTTGCGTTCGCCGCGCTGGCGGCGATCGCCATGTTCCGAGCCGCGAAGCCGACGACTCGGATGACGCACGCAATCCGGTTCGGGTTGGCCCCGCCGGAAAACGGCTCCTTCTTCTACTCGGTCGAGGCGCCTTCTCTCGCGGTTTCTCCCGACGGCCTCCAGCTCGCCTACGTCGCTGGTCCACCGGGCGCCCGGCGCATCTATCGGCGTCTCCTCGCGGACCTCGAAGCGAGGCCGATTCCCGGGACAGAAGGCGCCACGTCTCTCCTCTTTTCACCGGACGGAGAGTCGCTGGCGTTCTTCTTGCCGGGCAAGTTGAAGCGCCTCGAGATCTCGGGCGGCGCGCCGGTCCCCATCTGTGACGTTCCGCTCGTCGGCGCGATATGGGGAACCTGGGGCCGGGGCGGAAACATCATTTTTGCCGGCGCCCATGGCCAGGCGATCTACCGGGTCTCGGCTGCCGGAGGCGCGCCGGCCGAAGCGATTCGGCTCGACGCCGCCCGCGGTGAAACGCGGATCCTCTGGCCTTTTTTTCTGCCGGATGGAGAACGCTTTCTCTACTCGATTCGGCATCGCGACGGCCGTGGGGATCTGATGCTCGCCGAGCCGGGGAAGAAACCACGCCTCCTGATGCCGATGCAGTCGCTCGTCCAGTATTCGGACCCGGGTTATCTCCTTTTCGCTCGAGAGGGAGCTCTTCTGGCACAGCGCTTCGATCCGGAGGCCGGCCGGACCTCGGGGCCTCCGTTCTCGGTCGCCGAGCATGTACGCTACTTCCTCTCCACCGGGTGCGTTTCCTTCGCGGCGTCGCAATCCGGAACGGTCGTCTACCAGTCGCAGGAAGACGTGCGGCATCTGAAGTGGTTCGACCGCACCGGTCGGGAGCTCGGAACGGTCGGCCCGCCCGGGAAGTACAACAGAATCTCGATGAGTCCCGACGGCCGAAGGCTTTTCTTCGACCGGGCCCGCGAGGGAATCTGGACTTTCGACATCTGGTCCGTCGATCTCGAGCGTGGCATGGAGACGCCGGTCACGACCGGTCCCGAGACGGAATCCATGCCTTTGTGGCTACCCGGCGGAAGGCTCGTCTACTCGTCGGTGCGCGGCAACCCCCCGCAGCTCATCGGCCGAGACCTCGCGACCGGAAAGGAAGACGAGCTCGTACCGGGCGGAAGCTTCCAGCAGCCGCAGACCGTCTCCCCCGACGGTCAGTTTCTCCTCTACACGATGCGCGGCGAGCGGGGCTTCTTCGACATCTGGAAGTACCCGTTGTCCGGAGCCGGCAAGCCAGTCGCGTTTCTGGAGTCCCCGTTCGACAAATCCAGCGTCCGCTTCTCGCCCGACGGTCGTTTTCTGGCGATGATCACCGGAGAATCCGGGAGGCCCGAGGTGTACGTCACCGCGTTCCCGGGGCCGTCCGAGCGGATCCGCGTCTCGACCGGAGGAGCCGGGCTCTTGCGGTGGAGCCGCGACGGCCGGGAGCTTTTCTACGTCTCGCCCGACCGGCAGCTGATGTCGGTGCCGATTCGCACGAAGCCTTCGCTCGAGCTCGGGACTCCGACCCCTCTCTTCACGCTCGAGGGAAGAGGATCCTGGCCGGACTTCGAAGTGGCCCCGGATGGAAGGAGGGTCCTCGCAATCGTGCCCGAGGTCGTCGCCGACGAGCTCCCGCTCTCCGTCGTCGTCAACTGGACGCCGGAGGCCGGCAAGTGAGCCTGTCAGCGGGCTCCCGCCTCGGGCCTTACGAGATCGTCTCGCCGATCGGCGCGGGCGGGATGGGGGAGGTCTACCGGGCGCGAGACACACGGCTCGATCGCACCGTGGCGGTGAAGGTCCTTCCCTCTCATCTATCGGAGAACACCGAGCACAAGCGTCGCTTCCAACGC
>DASUAD010000157.1:0-2431 GCA_035763965.1 Thermoanaerobaculia bacterium
TCCGGCCCGTAGTACGGAAGCGCCGGATCGCGAATCGAGCCGCAGGCGTCGACGACCGGCGCGATCGCCCGGGCGACGGGTTCCATGAGAGGACTGTGAATCGGCCAGCTCATCGTGAGGGGAAGGACCGAGAGCGACCTCGGGGCAAGCATCTGGAGCGCTCGTTCGACCCCTTCGGATCGGCCGGTGAGCACGAACTGGGTGGACGCGTTGACGTTTGCGATCCACACGGGAAGGTTGCGCTCCCGCAGGTCGGCGCAGATTTCGTCGACCGCTTCCCGCCGGGCGCCGACGACCGCGCCCATCGAACCACGGATGCCGAGCCGCTCGGTCTCCCGCTCGACCGCGATCAGGACGTCGAGGGCATCGTCGTAGGAGATCGCCCGGGCCGCGACCATCGCCGCGTAGTTGCCGAGGCTGTAACCCGCGGTCGCGGCGGGACGGACCCCTTCGCGCTCCAGCGCCCGGGCCGCCAGAGTCGACACGAGGTAGACACCCGCCTGGGCGACGAGGTTCTCGTGCAGCGCCTGTTCCGGTCCTTCGAACAGGATTCTCTCGAGGTCGCGGCCGCAGCGGCCGGAGGTTCGGGCGAAGAGCTCCCGTGCTTCCGGATCCGTCTCCCAGAAGTCCCGGCCCATACCGACGGTCTCGGCGAGCTGGCCGGAGAAGAGAAACCCGGGCTCGATCATGCAGGCACGAGCGAAGGGAGGACGTCGGCCAGAGCGACGCACCGGTCGCGCGCGAGAAAGCGTCGGAAGCGATCCGGCAGGCGCGAAAGCCTCGCGAAATGCACGGCGCGCAGGAGCGGCGGAAGGCCGTCCATTCTCGGATGCTCGGGATCGAACTCCCAGGGATGGAACGTGAACACCGCCGGAAGACCGCGCTCGCGATAACGCGTCTCGGCCTGCGCAATGCGCTCCTCCGGGAGGACCCGGAAGGGCCAGCCGCCTCCGACCGGAAGCCGGCGCCCGAAACCGCGTCCTGTAAGGGGCGGCACCTCGAGGATTCCCGCTCCGTTGCGCGATACCCGGTATGGGCCGAGCGGGTTGTCGGCGCGACCGAGCGGCGGCACGGCGGTCGTGGATGCGTCGCACGCGAATCCTTCGTCCATGAGGATCGCGAGCGCGCGATCTCCCGGATGGCGGATCGACCACTCTGCAGCGCGGTGGGTCGAGCAACGCACGCCGGCAGCGTCTTCGACCGAGGCGCGCGCCCGGATCAGGTCGTCGCGAAACTCACCGGCGGTCATCTCGTCGGCGCGGCTGTGCCGGTCCCCGTGCACTGCCGGTTCGTGCCCGCGCGCGACCGCATCTCGGACCAGGTGCGGCTTCTGTCGCGCGATCCAGCCGAGGAAGAAGACGGTCGCGCGGTGGCCGCCTTCCTCGAGATGGTCGAGCAGGAGCGGGAAGGTCGTCTCGATGCGCGACGGAAAGGACCCCCAGCGCCGCGGATCCGAGTAGTAGTCCTCGCCGCAGACGTGGAACCACTCCTCGACGTCGATCGTCAGGACGCGCGGCGCGGGCCCGGGCGTGCGCAGCAGCGTAATGTCGGGTTGGGCCACGAAGCGACGATTCTAGCGATCGTTTCCCGCTTCACGCCTCACGCTCTCAATCCACCTCGAACACCTTGTAATACACCGCCCCCCACGAAATGATCCACGTGTCCCGGAAGGGCCGGTAATGCGACCCGGCCGTGGAGTAGATCGCGCGAACCGGCACGTGCCGCAGGCGCCGAACGTACGGCGCTGCCTTGAGCAGGATCTCCGTCTCGATCGAGTAACCCCGCGAAGAGAGCTTCAGCCGCCGGAGGACGGGCTCGGCGATGACCCGGTAGCCGGACTGCCCGTCCTCGACGTCGTGGCCCGTCATTCGGGTCAGGATGCGGCTGCCGATCTCGTTCGTCCGATAGCGGACCCGCGGCATGCCGTCGTCCGCGTTCATGCGGGAACCGATCACGAAGTCGTCGCCTTGACGCGCGGCCTCGAGCAAGCGGGGAAGATCGTCGGGGTCGTGCTGCCCGTCGGCGTCCACGAACGCGACGTGGGTCGCGTCGCCCGAAAGGACGACCCGGAGGCCCTCCCGCAACGCGGTCCCCTTGCCGCCGTTCGCCGCGAGACGCACGACCTCCGCGCCCGACCGCGCCGCCTCGTCCGTGGTTGCGTCCGTCGAGCCGTCGTCGACGACCACGACGCGTGAGACGTGCCGCAGGAGACCGCGCACGACGCCGCCGACCGTGGCCTCGGCCTGATAAGCCGGCACCAGAGCGACCGGCCGGAATTTCCCCTGGGGACAGACCACGGTTTTAGGCTAACAGGTCACGGACGAAACTATCAGCGAGAAAACCGTGGTCTGTCCCCGGTAACTTCCTTCTCGTTGACTCGTTCCGCGCGCTTGTGAAAAAGTTCACAACCGCGCGGTTTCACGGGCCAACG
>DASUAD010000158.1:0-7344 GCA_035763965.1 Thermoanaerobaculia bacterium
TTCGACCTCTTTCTCAAGTGGTACACCTCGACGATGGAGGCGGGAGCGCTCGACGAGAGGACCAAGAAGCTGATCGCGCTCGCGGTCGCATTCGCGATCCAGGAGCCTTACTGCATCGATTCCTATTCTTCGGCGTGCTCCGACGCGGGGATCTCCCCGGAGGAGATGTCGGAGGCCGTGAGCGTCGCCGCCGTGATCCGTGGCGGCGGGGTCGTCGCTCACTGGGTCCAGGCGTGCAACACGATCACGCGGAAAGGTTGAGCGCCTGAAGCGCCTCATCGTCGTCGGCGCCGGGCCGACCGGTCTCGTCGTGGCAGCGCAGGCGCGGGCGCGGGGGCTCGACGTCACCGTCCTCGAGCGCGACGCCGTCGGCGCATCGCTCTCGCGCTGGGGCCGGACGCGCTTCTTCACCCCGTTCGAGATGAATCTGCCGCCCGACGTCCGACGACTGCTCGGGAGCGGCGCTCCGAAGCCGGACCGGCTCCTGACCGGAGAGGAGATGGTCGAAGAGGTGCTCGAACCTCTCGCCAGGCACCCGCTTCTCGGCGGTTGCGTGCACGCCGGCCATCGCGTCGTCGCGATCGGCCGGAGCGGCCTCACGCGGGGAGAGCTCGCCGGACACCCGCTTCGCGCCGAGCGCCCCTTCCGCGTCGTCGCGGTCGGCCCGGAGGGCGAGCGGCACTTCGAGGCCGAGAACGTGCTCGATGCTTCCGGCGCCGGCTCGCCCGCGCACTTCGGTCCCGGTGGATTGCCCGCCGTCGGCGAGACGGAACATGCCGCGGGGGTGCATCGCCACCTGGGCGATCTCGAGGCGGCGCTTCCGCGCCTCGCCGGAGGGCGGGTCCTCGTCACGGGTCACGGGCACTCCGCGGCGACAGCGATCCTTCGTTTCGCCGAGCTGGCGTCGCAGCTCGGCAGCATCCGCGTCACGTGGGCCGTACGAGCCGGCAATCGCCGGCCGTGCATGGAGGTCGCGGGCGATCCGCTGTCCGAGCGGCAGAGAATCGCCTCCGCCGCCAACGACCTGGCGAGCTCACCCCCTTCGTGGCTCTCCGTCGAGCGCCGCGTCTGCATCGAGAAGATCGCCCGCTCCGGTGACGAGTTCGTGGTCGTCTTGAGCGGAGGCCGGCAGGTCCGGACGGACGCCGTGGCGGCATTCACCGGATATCGCCCGGAGTCGGACTTCCTCCGGGAGCTCGCGATCGAGTCCGGACCGGCCACGGAGGGCACTGCGCGCCTCGAGCGCGCGCTCGCGAATGTCACCGACTGCCTGACCGTGCCGCGGGTCGCGGCCGAGGATCTCGAGACCGGAGAGCCCGGGTTTTTCTTCGCGGGAGCTCGCAGCTACGGCCGCTCGCGCGCGTTCCTCCTGCGCACCGGTTACGCCCACCTGGAGGCGATTTTCGACCGGATCGTCGCGCCCTCGGGAACCGTCCGGGTGTAAACCTCCTGTCGTGTCGATCGTCGCGCTGTCCTCCGGGAAGAACACCCGGTACCGGCGGCGTTCTCCCGAAGTGCGATGAAGAAGTGGGTCTGGATCGTCGTCATCCTCGCCGCGGGGGGCGGGCTCTTCCTCCTTCTGGGAAGTCGGAAGAAGTCCGAGCCGAAGTACCGGACGGCCCAGGTGGATCGCGGCGACGTGACCCAGACGGTGACCGCGACCGGCGCGGTCTCCGCTGTCACGACGGTGGCGGTCGGCAGCCAGGTGTCCGGCATCATCGCGAGGCTCCACGCCGACTTCAACAGCCAGGTGAAGAAGGGCGACCTGCTCGCCGAGCTCGATCCGACGCCCTTCCAGGAGAAGGTCAACGCCGCCCGGGCCGGCCTCGAGAAGGCGCAGGTCGAGATGCGCAACACCCGCATCGCGCTCGACCGCCAGAAGGCGTTGAAGAAAGAGGGCCTCGCGCCGCAGGCGGACTTCGACGCGGCGCAGGCGAACTACGACTCGGCACGGGCGAGCGTTCAACAGGCTGCTGCCTCCTTGAAGCAGGCCGAGACCGACCTCAAGTACACGAAGATCGTCGCGCCGATCGACGGGGTCGTCGTCGCGCGCCAGTACGACGTCGGCCAGACCGTTGCCGCGTCGTTCCAGGCGCCGACGCTCTTCACGCTCGCGCAGGACCTGACAAAGATGCAGGTCGCCGCCGACGTCTCCGAGTCCGACATCGGCACGGTGAAGGTCGGCACGCCCGTACGCTTCACCGTGGACGCCTACCCGGACCGCGACTTCCGCGGCCGCGTGTCGCAGATCCGGCTGAACGCCACGGTCAACCAGAACGTCGTCACCTACCCGGTCATCGTGGAAGTCGCCAACCCGGAGCTGCAGCTGCGCCCGACGATGACGGCCAACGTGGCGATCGAGGTTGCGCGCGTCAGGGACGTGCTCCGAGTTCCCAATGCCGCGCTCCGATGGAAGCCGGAGGTCAAGCCGGGCGCCTCGACGGAGGAGCGCGCCGCCCGGCTCGGGGAGGGAGGCGGCACGACGGCGATGGCGCGCCAGGTGGAACAGTCCCGGGGTAACGGAACCGCCGGCGGGGGAAGCGAAGGGGGATCGGGCCGCCGGGCCCGTGGAGGCGCCCGCGCGCGGCTGCAGACCATCTACAAGCTGCCCGCCGGCAAGGAGGAGCCCGCGCCGGTCGAGATCCGCACCGGCATTTCCGACGGACGGTTCACGCAGGTCGTCGACGGCGCCCTCGCCGCCGGGGACACGATCGTGACGGGTCTGGCGACCCTCCGGGCCGAATCGACGGGCGGCGCGGTGAGCACCGGGGGTCGGGGCGGGCGGCGTGGGTTCTGAAAACGACGCGGGGACAGGCCCCACGGGCCTGCACCCGCAGCAGTCCAGCGTCGCGGGGACAGGCCCCACGGGCCTGCACCCGCAGCAGTCCCCACGGGTTCAGGCCGGCGCCACCGAGCCCGTCATCCGGACGGAGAATCTGGTCCGCATCTACAAGATGGGGGAGGTCGAGGTTCGGGCGCTCGACGGGGTTTCTCTCACCGTGTCCCCGGGCGAGTTCGTCGCCGTCATGGGATCGTCGGGCTCGGGCAAGAGCACGTTCATGAACATCGTGGGGTGCCTGGACCGGCCGACGTCGGGCACCTACTTCCTCGACGGCGTCGACGTCTCCCGGCTCGACCGCGACGAGCGGGCGGAAATCCGCAACCGGAAGATCGGATTCGTCTTCCAGTCGTTCAATCTTCTCGCGCGGACCTCGGCGCTCGAGAACGCCGAGCTGCCGCTCATCTATGCCGGCAACGGCCACGGGGCCGGAAACCGCGAGGAGAAGGCGCGGCAGTGCCTCGCGATCGTCGGCCTCGCCGGGCGCGAGCACCACCTTCCGAGCCAGCTCTCCGGCGGCCAGCAGCAGCGCGTCGCGATCGCGCGCGCCCTGATCAACGATCCGAAGCTGATGCTCGCCGACGAGCCGACCGGCAATCTGGATTCGAAGACCTCCGAAGAAGTGATGTCCGTCTTTCAGAAGTTGAACGACGAAGGGAAGACGATCGTGCTGATCACCCACGAACACGACATCGCCGAGCACGCGAAGCGGATCGTGACGTTCCTCGACGGACGGGTCGTCGAAGATCGACCGCACGACCAGCTGCGGGTCGAGGTCTGACGCGATGCTGAAGTTCCTGACCATCCTGAAGGTGGGTCTGAAGGCGATCGCCCGGAACAAGATGCGGTCGGCACTGACCGCGCTCGGCATCATCATCGGCGTCGCCTGCGTGATCGCGATGGTCGGCGTCGGGAAGGGCTCGCAAGCGGCGATCCAGTCGCAGATCAACGCTCTCGGTACGAATTTCCTGATGGTCTTTCCGGGCGTCGCGACCCAGTCGGGCGCGCGGATCTTCACGGGTGAGTCCACGCTCACCGAGGACGACGTTGCCGCGGTGAAGGCGGAATCTCCGTCGGTCGCCTACGTGTCGCCGATGTCGCGCACGGGCGGGCAGGTGGTCTACGGCAACTCGAACTGGGGCACCCAGGTCCAGGGCGTCGGGGTCGAGTGGCCGTTCATCCGCTCGTGGAATACGTCGCAGGGAAGTTTCTTCGGCGACAACGAAGTCCGATCGGCCTCGAAGGTGGTCGTGCTCGGCTCGACGGTCGCGGATGCGCTCTTCGGCGACCAGAGTCCCATCGGCGCCACGGTCCGGATCAAGAACTTTCCCTTCCGCGTGATCGGAGTCCTGGAGACGAAGGGCGGCAGCACCATGGGCCAGGACCAGGACGACACCGTCGTCGCGCCGTATACGACCGTCATGCGCCTGCTCAAGGGACGAAACCGGATCGACATGTTCATGGCGTCGGCGGTTTCGCCCGACGCCGTGCTGCAGGCGCAGACGGAGATCGAGTCGCTCCTGCGCCAGCGCCACCGCCTTGCTCCCGGGCAGGACGCCGACTTCATGATCCGCTCGCAACAGGAAATCGCGCAGACCGCGAACGAGACCTCCCGCACGCTCTCGATCCTGCTCGCTTCCGCGGCGTCGATCTCACTTCTCGTCGGCGGAATCGGAATCATGAACATCATGCTCGTCTCCGTGACCGAGAGGACGCACGAGATCGGCATCCGCATGGCGATCGGAGCGAAGGGAAGAGATATCCTGACCCAGTTCCTCGTGGAGGCTCTGACCCTGTCGATTGCCGGCGGGTTGATCGGCATCGTGCTCGGGGTCGGCGCTTCGCGCCTGCTCGCCTGGAAAGCGAAGTGGAACATCGCCCTTCCTCCGGAGTCGATCCTCCTCGCGTTCGGGTTTTCCGCGGCCATCGGGGTTTTTTTCGGCTTCTATCCCGCGCGGAAGGCCTCGAGACTCGACCCGATCGAGGCTCTCCGCTACGAGTAGTCGTCCCCTCGGGTGATCCCGCGCGGCGGCGCCGCCGCCACGGCGCTAAAATGTCTCGTTTCAATCCATGAGATCTCGAAAGGATCCTCCGGCCGGGGCTCCCTCCGTGACTGAGACGGCGCCCTTCTGGCGGCGGCTCGACCCCCGGTCGAGCGTCGCGTCCCGACTTCTCCTCGGATTCTTCCTCGCGTTCTGCATCCCGGGCGCCGCGTTCGTGTTCCTGCTCGAACGCCGACTGTCCGAGCTCGAGCGCGTGTCGGTCAAGCAGCTGGCTGCCGTGAGGGTCGCCGACGCCGTCCAGCGGATCGAACAGGACGCGCGTTTTTGCGCGGAGTGGATCGATCGTCGGGCGGGCCTGCTCGAAGAATCAGCGGCGTCGCTCGCCCTCGCGGTTTCCGTCGAGCTCGCGGGCGAGAAGCCGCTGCGGAAAGCGCGCGCGCCGCTCGTCCCGGACGCCCGCGGGGGCATGTGGACGGACCGACCCGACAGCGGGACCGTCGCCTGGCTGGACCCCGGCCGCGCGTCCGATCCCGCCGCCCTCGCCGACCTCGGGCGAACCGGGAACGTGGCGCCGCTCATGACGGGTCTCCTCGAGCGTCGCGCGGGGGTCAGGAGCGTCACGATCCGCACCGCCTCCGGCGCGTTCCGCCGCGCGCCGTGGACGGATCCTCACAGTCTCTCGTCCGGGTCCGTCGAGCCGGAGGCATCCGCCCCGGCTCATCGCTCTCCCGGCGCGCTCGGTGCGTGGTCGGATCTGCACGCGAGCTCATCCGGCCGGTTCGTGACCCTGTCAGTTCCGGTCCGGGACGGTTCCGGAGCGCGCGTCGGAGAGGTCGCTCTCGACGTCGACGCGCCCCGGCTGATCGCGGAGTCGTTTCCGGTCGCGGAGCTGTCCGGCGACCTCTTCTTCGTGGCCGATGCCTCCGGACACGTGGTGGTCGTGACGCCCGCGACCGCCGCAGCACTTGGCTGGTCGGTGTCAGCCAGCGACAGCCTGGCTCGAGCGCCGGATGCTTCCCGAGGGAAACTCTGGCGGTCGATCCGGCAAGCCATCGCGGCGGGCCAGCCGGTCATGCTGCCCGGACGCGATCGCCTGACGGCCGCTTCGATCGGCTCGACCGGCTGGGTCGTCGTGGAAGGGCTCTCGGCAGCGGCGCTCGGCAGACTCGAGTCGGAGACGCGCCTCGCCGTCGAGCCCCGGTCGTTTGCCGCACTGCAACGGGACGTGCTCCTTCTGTTCACGTATCTGCTTCTCGCCGTGCTCGGCGCCGTGCTCCTCGTGTCGCGCCGGATCACCGAACCCGTTCAGGAGCTCGTCCGAGCGGCGGAGGCGATCGGAGACGGCCGCGCCGTGCGTGTCGCCGGCTCGAAATCGTCGGACGAGGTCGGCCGCCTTTCCGCCGCAATCGAAACGATGGGCCGCCGGGTTGCGCGGCGGGTCGAGACCTTGAGGCGCCTCCACCAGCTGTCCCGGGCGGGCTTTCGCACCACCGACCGGAAGGAGATCCTTGCTCGATCGAGTGAAGCGATCGGCGCATTCACCCGGGCGGAAATGGTGATCTTTCTGCTCCACGACCCGAACACCAACCGCCTCGACGCGGTCTGGCCCGGCTGGAACCTCTCGGAGGAGCTGGCGGATGAGGTGAAGATCCCGGTCGACGCGCGCTCCATCGCATCAACGGTCTTCAAGAGCGGAGAGCCTTACGCCACGAACGACATCGAGCACGATCCCTTTCACAGCGGCGAACTCCAGAAGCTCTTCGGCACCCGGAACGCCCTGTTCGCGCCGCTCAAGACGGAGAGCGAGACGTTCGGCGTCGTGGTGGCGATCAACCGGCCCGGGAGCTTCGGCCGCGAGGAGATCGACGCGATGACCTCGTTCGCCGACGTCGCCTCGTTGCTCCTCAAGAACGCCCGTCTCTACGCGACTCTGACCGGCACCGTCGAGGAGCTTCGCCGCGCCAGCCGGTTGAAGGATCACTTCCTGCAAAACGTCAACCACGAGCTGCGGACGCCCCTGACGGCGATCGTCGGGTGGACCGACCTCTTCTCCGAAGAGGACCTCGACGAGAAGACCGTCCGGCGCGGCCTCGCGCAGGTTCGCCAGTCCGCGCGCGTTCTGCTCGCGTTGATCGACGATCTTCTCGACCTCGCGCGGATGGACCGGGGCTCGCTCTCGCTCGACCGGCGCCTGATCTCGCTGCCCGACGTGATCCAGCGATCGATCGACACCGTTCGAATGATGGCCGAGGGGCGTTCGGTCGCGGTGATCTGCGCGCCGCTGCCGATGCAGATGGTTTCCGTTCGCGCCGACCCTCTCCGTCTGCAGCAGGTGATGTGGAATCTCCTCGCGAACGCGATCAAGTTCTCCCGGCGTCACGGCCGCATCGTCGTGCGTGTCGAGCGGGAGCCGGAGCGTTACCTCATCTCGGTCGAGGACGACGGGATCGGAATTTCCGCGAGCGAGCTGCCGCATGTCTTCGAGCGGTTCCGGCAGGTGGA
>DASUAD010000159.1:0-8003 GCA_035763965.1 Thermoanaerobaculia bacterium
TGCCCCAGCCGTTCATGGTCGTCGCGACACAGAATCCGGTCGAGTACCTGGGGACTTACCCGCTTCCGGAGTCCCAGATGGATCGGTTCTTCCTGCGCCTCTCCCTCGGGTATCCGGCCGCGGACGACGAAAAAGCGCTCCTGCGGCGCGGAGGAACCGAGCGCGAGCTCGCGACTCTCCCTCCCGTCCTCGAGCGCGCGCGGGTCTTCGAGCTCCAGGAGGCGGCGGAGCGGGTCCGGGTGGCCGACCGCCTGCTCGACTACCTGCATGCGCTCGTCCAGGCCACGCGCAAGTCCGGCGATCTGCGGCTGCCGGTTTCCACCCGCGGCGCACAGGCGCTCTACCGGGCGACACAGTCCTATGCGCTCGTCTCCGGCCGCGATTACGCGATCCCCGACGACGCGCAGGCGGTCGCCGAGCCCGTCCTCGCCCACCGGATCCTCTCGGTCTCCTCCGACGGCTTCGGGGCCGGAGCGCGCGAACGCGAGTTCATCAAGCGGGTGGTGATGCAGGTGCCGGTGCCCGTGTGAGCCGGAAGACGGGAGACGGAAGACGGAAGAGGGAATACGGAGCGTGACTGGCGGAGGACCCCTCGGTTCTTCTCGTCTACCGTCTACCGTCTCCCGTCTGATGGTTCCATGACTCGCCTCATCCCCGACTGGGGCATCCGCGTCACGAACTTCGGCCTCGGCTACATCCTCATGTGCCTGGTCGTCGCGATCGCCGCGACCAACACGGGTAACAACGGCCTCTACCTCGTGCTCGCCGGGCTCCTGGCCGGCATGGCGGTCTCGGGAATGCTGTCGCGCCGCAACGTGCGGGGAGTGCGCTGCGAGATCGAGCCGCTCGGGGAGATCGTCGCGACGCGCCCTTCGCTGCTGAAGATCCGACTCGTCAACGAGCTGCGCGCCGGGACGGCGCAGGCCCTCTTCTTTCTCCACGAGTCGCTGCCCGGACCGCTCTGGATCGATCCGCTGAAGGCGGGTGAGTCGCGGGAGGTCGTGGTCGAGGCCGTCTTCCCGAGACGCGGCGTTTTCCGGGAAGCGGACGCCGGTCTCCTGTCGCGATTTCCGATCGGTCTCTTCCGCAAGTACCGGCGCGCGACCGTCGCCCACGAGATCGTCGTTTTCCCGGCCCCGCACGCGAGCGTCGTTGCCGACGTTCCACCCGAAGACGCGCGGGGA
Source organism: Thermoanaerobaculia bacterium (assembly GCA_035763965.1). GTDB lineage: Bacteria > Acidobacteriota > Thermoanaerobaculia > UBA5066 > Gp7-AA6 > Gp7-AA6. The sequence continues at coordinate 1,185 of DASUAD010000159.1, forward strand.
AGGCGGCCGCATCCGCACCGCCGCGGCGGCGGTGCGGAAATCCGGACGCTGCGCGACTTCGTGTCGGGCGACGATCCAAGAGACCTCCACTGGAAACAGTCGGCGAGGATGAGGCGCTGGATCGTCCGCGAGCGGGAAGCCGAGCGCGATCGCGCCGTGTTTCTCATGGTCGACAACGCCCTCGACGACCCGACGGATCCGGCGGCGCTCGACCGGTTGGAGGAAGCGATCTCGCATTGCGCGGGACAGGCGCTGATGCTCCTGTCGCGCGGGGCCGAAGTCGGATTCGCCTCGCGCGGGGTCAAGGTCCCGCCCCGCGCCGGCGCGCGACAGCGCGTGCCGATCCTCGAAGCGCTCGCGAGACTCCAGCCCGTGCCGACCGTGGAGGCCCCGCCATTTCCGCGGATTCGCCGCGGCGATCACCGGCAGGTGATCACATGAGGCGACGCGCCATGTCCGTGGAGCTCGCCGGCGCGTACCTGCTGGTGCTCGGACCCGCCGCGCTTCTCGCGCCGTTGCCGCTCTTCTGGACCCGCGGCGCCTCTCCGGTGGCGATCGCGCTCTACGAGTCGGCTCTGGTTCTGCTCTTTCTGCGGGCGCGGGTGGGGCGTCCGGTGCGGCTTTCCGACGCCATCCTCAATACGATCGGGCTTTCGTACTTCTTCTGGCTCGCGATCGAGACCGCGCTCCTGCGTCCCGGCCTGCTCCGCTCCGTCTCGCATCTCCTTCTGTTCACGGCAATCGCGAAGCTCGCGTCGCTGAAACGGCCCTCCGAGGCGCGCACGGCGCTGCTCGTGGTCTTCCTGATCGTGCTCGCGGCGGTGTCTTCGTCGACCCACGTGGTCTCCCTCGCCTATTGCGCGGTCATGGCGATCCTGGCGTTCCGTACGCTCGGGCGTCTTGCCGTGCTCGCCGATTTCGATGAGGGGCCGCCGCTCCGCATCTTGAAAGCGGTGCCGACCGCCGGCCTCTCCGCGGCCGCGATCGCCGGCGGCGCACTCCTGGCGGCGCCTCTCTTCTTCGTTCTGCCGCGCTTGCACGGCCCCTTCGCGCTCTCGCCGATCCGTCTCGAGGACGCCGCACAGACGGCGGTCGCGACGGACCGCGTGGATCTCGATTCCTTTCCCGGAGCCAAACTCAGCGATCGCGTCGTTCTCCGTCTCACGGTCGATCCGCCCGTGGCGTTCCCCGAGCTGTTGCGGCTCCGGGAGGCCGTTTTCACGCAGTATCGGAGCGGCGTGTGGACGCGCAACGCGCGCGCCGTGCGCGAGCGCCCGAGCCGCTCGGCGATCCGGCTCGTGGAGGACGTGCTTCCCGCCGAAGATCGCCTCGCGCGAGTTTCGGTCGCCGAAAACATCTTCGGCAGCGGGTTCCTCTTCCTCCCGTACCGGACCACGCACCTGCGGGTCGAGCGAGGCCGTCCCGACGTCCGGCCCGATGGAACGGTCCAGGTCGCCTCGAGCCGCGCGACCGTGCATTACGAGGCATCCGTGGGCAAGACGGAGGCTCGCGGAGCGGGCATCGCGGCCATCGACCCGGCCGTCGTCCCGCGGGAGGTGGCCGATTACGCCCGGAAACTGACCGAGGGGCTGACGGACCCGGAGCAGATCGCCGAGACGATCGTCGGGCACTTTCAGACGGGCTTCATCTACACGCTCGATCCGCCGAAGGGGACCGGCGACCCGCTGGCCAACTTCCTGTTGCGCTCGAAGGCGGGACACTGCGAGTACTTCGCCTCCGCCGCCGCGATGATGCTGGCGTCGCGCGGCATCCCCGCCCGGCTCGTCACCGGCTCGTACGGCGGCGAAGTCGGAGCGCTCTCCGAGTCGATCGTCGTTCGGGGAATGAACCTGCACGCGTGGGTCGAAGCCGATCTCGACGGGACGGGCTTTCAAGTGCTGGAACCCACTCCGCCGTCGGGAATCCCGCCGGCGAGGTCGCACGTCTCCTGGTGGCGGAGGCTCATCACGGTCGGACGCGAGATCGAGTTCTTCTACGACCGCCGGATTCTCGGTTTCGATTCCGCGGATCAGATCCAGTTGACGGAGGCCTTCCGCGATTCGTTCAGCCACGCGACCCATTCCCTGAAGTTCTGGGAAGGCGCCCCGGGTGGCGTTCTCTCGAGCAGGGCGAAGGTCGCGATCGTCTTCCTCGCGCTCGTGGTTCTCGGTCTGATCGGTCTGCGAGGGATTGCACGCCGCCCGGCCGTTCCTCCGGCGACGCGCGCCTACCTGGCTCTCCGGCGCCTTCTCGCGCAGCGGGCGGGTCGCATCGTCGGGCCCGGCGTCGCGCCCGCGGAGGTCGCCCGGCTCTTCGAGGCCGCGGCGCCGGCCTCCACCGAAGACGTGCGCGCAGTCGTGAACGCGTACTGCGAGGACGCGTTCGGCGGACGCGCGACGGATCCGGCGACTGCTCGGGAGCTCCGGGTACGCCTGCGGAGGTTGAAAAGGATCGCGGTGACCGGCTAGCGCAACGCGGCGACCCGCAGCGTCGCCGCTCGAATCCGGAAGGGCTCGGCGGGCTCCACCCAGGCGACGACGAGCGTTCCGGCCGCGCGCTCGAGACGCGGGAAACCGCTCGCCCGGCTCGTCTCGGTCGGCGCGACGGTCACCGGCGAACCGACTTTTCCGCCGGGTGTCACGCGGACGACGCGGATCGCAGCGGATTTCTCCCGCGCCGCCACCCACGAGACGAGCGCGTCGCCGTTATCGTCGAGTACGACGTCGACGCGTCCGAGCGGACCGGCCGCGTCGATGGTCGCGGGAGCGCCGAACGAAGTCCCGGCATCGTTCGAGAACGCGACCTGGACACGCGGGCGGTTCGCTGCCTGCGTGTACCAGGTTACGGCGACCCGGTCGCCTGCCGCGGCGACAGCCGGCCCGTTGACCGGGCACCCCGCGATCTCCCAGCCGTCTTCGCGGACGGGCTTCGGCGCGGTCCACCGGCCGGCCTCGCGGCGCACGACGGCGACGTCGCGGATCTCGTCTTCGGAGCGGTCCCGGTAGGCCACGATCGGGCCCCTCGAGGTCATCGCGGCTGCCGTCTGGCAGCAGTCGCAGACGCGCGGGTCGAGGAGGTCGCTCTTCTCGATGCGGTCGCCCACGAGCGCGCTGCGCAGCGTCATCGCGCCTCCGGCGGAATGCCCGTCGTGCCCTCCCGGGCGGGCCGCGGTCTCCCGTCCGTCGAGCCAGAAGATCCGGACTCGATCGCGTTCGGGGACCGCGGAGACGAAGCCGTGCTCGGTCGGAGTCCGGTCGTCATGGGCGGAGCCCATGGGCCGCCACGTCCTCCCGCCGTCGTCCGATCGTGCGAGCCGGACGTCGTACGCATACGTGTCGGCCCCCGACTTCGCGGCCCAGTGGGCAACCATTCGTCCCCCCGCGCCGGCGGTTACCGAGGGAAAGTCCGCCCAGTTCGCGAAGAAGTCCGTGCCCGCAGCGATCGTCACCGGCTCGGACCACCGGCCGTTCACGAGACGCGAGAACCGCAGCGCGTAGTTGCCTTCCTGCGGCTTGACGCGCGGGTGCGGCGGTTCGAGCCAGGAGAGGAGCATCGTGGTGCCATCGAGCGAGAGGTTCGGGGTCATCGAACCCGGTTTCGCGGGTGGGTCGAGACGAGTCGTCGAGCCGGGTGCCGCCGGGGCGAGAAAGGCGGCGATGAGAATGAACGCTCTAATGAACATTACGGGTGGGCCGGCCGTGCCGCAGCGTCAACCCGGCGGTTGGGACCTTTTCGTTTGAATCGCTGATTTCTCTCAGGGCCACCTCGGGAGCCGCCGGCCATGAAGGACCGTCATGATCCAAACCGCCTCTTTCTCGATCCGGTACAAGATTCGGCGTCCCGACAATGAGCTCACGATAGCCGAGATCGGGAAACTCCAGCACCGTCCGTCCGCTTTCCGGGAAAGACGCAAGGCGCTCGGTCGAGTTCAGAACTCTTTCGACGAGCGCTTCGGCAGCTCGGGTGAATCGCGTGCGATGAAGTCGTGGATTTCGCGGAGGTCGTCGCGCGCCCGCTCGGCCCACCTTACTTTCGCCAAGAGGCGGCCTCGGCTCGCACCTCCTCAGCGGAGACAGTGCGACCGGCCGCGATGTCCGCCTCGGCGGCCGCGAGCTTTTCACGCAGGTACAGGCGGTAGATCAATTCCTCGATTTCGACCGGCTCGGGCATCTGCTCCAACAGCTGGATCACTTCTTGCTTTGCAATCGTCACGGTTTTCATTCTACCGGATCATCGAGGATCTGCTCGTCATCAGTACGCGTTGCGGTGGCGGAGTCCGTAGCGCACGGTCAGCCACAGGATCTTGACGTCGAGCGCGAGCGACCAGTTCTCGATGTAATAGAGGTCGTACTCGATCCGCTTTGCGAGGTCGGTCGCACCGCGCCAGCCGTGGACCTGCGCCCAGCCGGTCATGCCCGCCCGCACGCGGTGCCGCAGCATGTACTGCGGGAACTTCTCCTTGAACTCCCGGACGAACTCGGGTCTCTCGGGACGGGGGCCGACGAGCGACATCTCGCCCTTCACCACGTTGACGAGCTGGGGCAGCTCGTCCAGGCTCCACCGGCGGAGGAACTGACCCACGCGCGTGCGTCTCGGATCGCCCGGCGCGGCCCAGGTCGGCCCGAGCTCGTCCTCCGCTCCGTGCCGCATCGAGCGGAACTTGACGATCTCGAACGGGCGGCCGTCCAGACCCATCCGCCGCTGGCGATAGAAGACGGGTCGTCCGTCCGAAAGGCGGATCGCGAGCGCGATCACGGCGAAGAGAGGGGAGAGGAGAACGAGGGCGGTCAGCGCGACCGCGAGGTCCAGGGTTCGCTTGACGAGGCTCATCCAGCCGGTGAGCGGAACCTGCGTCAGGTGGACGACGGGCAGCCCGTCGAGGTCCTCGACGCCGGCGCGGAAGGTGATGTACTGGAGGAGGTCCGGCACGACACGCACGTCGGTGACCGTCCGCGCCACGTCCTTCAGCACGTCGAGCATGGCGCGATGCGCCTCGAGGGGGAGTGCCAGGAAGACCGCGTCCACGCGGCGGTCCTCGACCACCCGGGCCACCTCCGCGGTCCCTCCGACCACCGGCACGCCGCGGTACGCGAGGGCCTGCTTGTCCGGATCGTCGTCGACGAAGGCGACCGCACGCAGGCCCGCTTCCGGGTGTTCCGAGAGCTTGTCCACGACCGCCTGGCCGAGCCTTCCCGCCCCGACCACGAGCACGCGTCGGACGCCGTAGCCGTGGCGCCAGGCCTCCTCGAGGTATCGCCGGATCGCGGTCCGCCCGGCGAAGACGAGGAGGACGTCGGAGACGAAGAACAGGGCGAGGACCGCACGGGAGTAACCGAACCCGCGCGTAAACGCCGTGATCCCGATCAGGAGGAGCGACGCGAGCCCCGTCGCGACGAGCACCGCGAAACCTTCTTCGACGCTCGACCGGTTGCGCCGGACCTGGTACAGACCGTGGAAGTAATAGACGAGCGGCCAGAGCACGGCAATGAACGGAAAGAGGGCGAAGTACTCGGACGCCGGCGGCACGCCCTTCGTCACGGGGATGATCTCGGCCTCGAACCGGAGCCAGTAGGCGCCGGCGAGCGCGACGAACGTCGCAGCGAGGTCGCAGATCAGGAAGAGCGCCGCCAGGCGGCGGTTCGAGCGGTGGATGTCACCGGGCCTCACGGGCGGGACTCCCGGTCGTCTCTCGTCCTCTGCACTTCGGAGATCGCCTGGCTGAACTCCCGGGCGAATCGCTCGCGCGCAAACGGCATCGCGGTCGCCCGCACGGCAGTGTAATCGAAGCGCGTGCGCCCGATCTTCTCGACCGCGTCCGCGAGGCCCTCCGCCGACCCTTCGGAGAAGAGGAAGCCGTTCACGCCATCCCCAACCGAATCGCGCGCCCCGCCGCGCCCGAAAGCCGCGACCGGCGCCCCGCAGGCGAGCGCTTCGACGAGCGCGATACCGAAGTCCTCCTCTCCCGGCTGTACGAACGCGTGACACGTCCGGTAGAGCTCCCGGAGCGCTTCCGGTCCGACATCCGACACGATTCTTACGGAGGAGGGCGCGAGCGCGCGGAGGCGCCGCTCCTCGGGTCCCTTTCCCACGATCACGAGCGGCCGATCGAGACGCCGGGCCGCCGCGATCGCGACCTCGTATCGCTTGTAGGGAACGAGAGAACCGACCGCGAGAAGGAACGCGGCGCGAGACGTTTCGGAGCCGTGGAAAAAATCCACGTCGACGGGCGGGTGGACGACCGTCGCCTCGCGGCCGTAGTGCCGTCGGATGCGTTCGGCCACAGCCGCGGAGTTGGCGAGATAACGCGTCGGCCGGTCCGAGGTGGTGCGATCCCAGTCGCGAAAGCGATCGATGATCGATTTCTTGAGCGACCAGAGTCGCGTCTCACCGCGCGGGAAGTACACGTCGAACTGGTCCCAGGCATACCGGGCCGGCGTGTGGCAGTAGCAGAGGTGCGACGCTCCGTCGCGCGCGATCGCCCCCTTCGCGACGCAGTGCGACGACGAGACGACGAGACCGAACCCGGAGAGGTCGAAGGACTCGACCGCGCGCGGAAAGAGCGGGAGATATTGCCGGTAGTGGCGCCGGGCGAACGGAAGCCGGTTCAGGTACGAGGCGCGGATCGGATGGCGCTCGATCTCTCGCGAGACGGACCCGGGAACGTGGAAGAGGGTGAAGATCGTCGGTTCGGGCACGAGCGACAGGATCGCCTCGAGCACCTTCTCGCCGCCCCGCATTCCGTTCAGCCAGTCGTGGACGACGGCGGTCCTCATGACGAACCGGGGCCGGAAGACGGGAGACGGTAGACGGTAGACGAAG
>DASUAD010000160.1:0-4368 GCA_035763965.1 Thermoanaerobaculia bacterium
CAGGTCCAGCCGCGAAAGGCCGCGCATCAATCCGAATCCGCCCATCTTGCCGTGACGGTGAGGGCCGTCCTGTGCTGAGGCCAGAGTGGCACCCAGCGCGAACAGCAGCGCCATCGCGGGCGCGAGCTGTCGAATTGCGAATCTCTTCATGGCATCGGTCTCCTTTACGAACGGATAGACGATCGAAGTCGCTGATTCGTTTACCGCTCCTGCAACGAACGAACCGCCTCCCCGATTCCCTTTCGGTCACCCAATCGCGGCGCGAGGAGTCTCCGCGAAGTAACCGAGTGGAGGAGCCTCGCGCGACGGTCCGATGTATCCTCGCCGCGCTCCGTGACGCTTCTCGGTTATCGAAATCCCTTTCGGCGCGTTTTGAACGGCGCTCGAGGCCTGTTCCAGCGGCGGGCTCGCGCCGTTCCCGATCGATCGATCTTCGTCGTCGGACACCGTGGCGCGCCGCGACTCGAGGCGGAGAACACGATCCCGGCCTTCGAGAAAGCGCTGGACCTGGGAGCGAACGCCCTCGAGACGGACGTCTGTGTCACACGCGATGGTCACTTCGTCCTCTGGCACGACTGCCACCCCAACGACAAGGTGGCGCTCGCCCGTCAGGCGGGGGAGGAGAAGGACTACCTCTACGATCCCGACGTGCCGGACGTCGGCTCGGAGTGGCGGCGGGCAGTCCCCGAGCTCACGCTGGACGAGCTCCGCACGCACTACGGGTATGTCCCGCGCGAAGGAAAGCGCGGGACGAAAAGCCGCGTCGAGATCGCGCTGCTCGACGATTTCTTCGAATGGTCCCGGAGGGTCGAGCAGCTCGACCTCGTCTGCCTCGACGTGAAGCTCGGGGAAAACGAGGGCGCCGCGGCGCGTGACCTCGCGTCGGTCATCCGCGACGGACGCCGCTCCGGCCGCATCCGCGAGGACCTCGCGGTCGCCATTCTCTGTCCGCACGAGGAGACGCTCCAGGGGGTTCTCACCGAGTCCCGGCGGGAATCACTCGGGAAGAACGTCTGGATCTTCGGCGACTTCGAGCTGCCCGGAGCGCTCGACTTGGCGAAGCGCTTCCGGATGACCTGCGTCAGCTTCGGAGTCTCGCGGCGATTCTGGGCGGGATTCCGCGACGAGCTCAAGCGCGTGCTCGCGGCTCGCGCGAACGGACGCATCGACAAGGTCTTCGTCTGGACGATCAACGAAGAGAAGCGCCTGCGGGAGCTCGTCTCGCTCGGCGTCGACGGGGTCCTCACGGACGACCCGGCGCTGCTGCGACGGATCGTGGAGCGGAAGTGAACCGGGAAGGGCTGCGCGCGGAGATCGAGGAGATCGTGAACCGCGAAACCCGCGCGTGGGACTCGAAGGACGTCGAGCTGCTGCTCACGGTCTTTCATCCCGACATGGTCTGGCCCTGGCCGCCCGACCCGACGGCCCACGACCCGATCGACTGGGTCATGCCGTACGGGCGATTCGACGCGCGGCGATGGCGACGGAACTGGGAAGAGCTCTTTCGGACGCACGATCTCGTCCACAATCGCCGGTCGATCGCGCGGATCGAGGTGTCGGAGGAGGGGGGCGGCGCCTTTGCGGTCGTCGACGTCGACACGCTCTGGCGCGATCGGGACGGGAAGGACTTTCGCTGGCACGGCCGCGCCTGCAAGATCTATACGCTCGTTGGCTCGCAGTGGAAAATGATTTCTCAGGTCGGGCTCCTCACCTATCCGCCGAGATGAAAGGGCCCTCGTTTGAAATCTCTCGGCTGCCGGTCGCGCAGCGACCGCCGCAGCCGAAAGTCGCGCAAACGGGTCTCCTGTTCTACCCATCGCAATGAAAGTCCATCCGAAGCGTTCCCGGTCCGCCGCTTCGAGACCCGCCTCCGCCAGACGTCGCTTTTCAGTCACGCCGACCCGTCCCTACTCGCTCCCGCTGACCGCCGAGCGTTACGCTCGTTTCCCCGACCCCGTCGATCGGTTCGACGGACGGACGTACCGGCGCCTGCTCGCGGTGGGACGCGGAATCGTGCTCGTCACCGTCGAACAGACCGGCGGCGTGACGAACCCGAAGCTGGGCATCACGCTGGAAGGGCCGGGCGCGGATTCCGCGCGCGCCCGGGAGGCCGCTGAACGCCTCGTGAATCGGGCGCTCGGCGCCGGCAGCAACCTCGCGCTCTTCTACCGCGCGGCGCGAATCGATCCGCTCCTCGCGCCCCTCGTGCGGCGATTCCGCGGTCTGCGGATCGCAGGGTATCCGTCCCTCTGGGAAGCGCTCGTCACGGCGGTTCTCTCCCAGCAGGTCAACCTTTCGTTCGCGTTCGGGATCCGCGCGCACCTCGCGACCGCGTTCGGGCGGAAGCGGACCGTCCGCGGCGAAACGTATTTCGCGTTTCCGGCGCCCGATGAGATCGCAAAGGCCGGTGACCGGGGACTCGAAGGTTTTCGCATGTCGTCGAACAAGATCGGAACGATCGCGCGACTGGCGAAGGGGTTCTCGAGCGGAGAGCTCACCGAAGAGGAGATCGCCTCTCTCCCCGAGGAGGCCGCAATCGAACGGCTCACGGCGATCAAGGGGATCGGAAGGTGGACCGCCGAGACCGCCCTTCTGCGAGGGCTGGCTCGCGCCGACGCGTTTCCCGCCGGCGATCTCGGCATCGTGAAGTACCTCGCGGAGGGTCTCTTCGAGCACGGTCGCCGGGCGAGCGAGTCGGAGATGCGGCTCTACGCGGAACGGTGGCGGCCGTGGCGAGGGCTCGCGCTGGTTTATTCCTGGGCAGAGCTCGCCAGAAGGACCCGCGCCGAGACCTCGAATAGGATCACCCCGGAGGCTTGAATGACCCGAACGATTCAGCTCGCGGACCAGGAGGCGGAAGTCCTGGCGTCAATCCTCGAGGAGTACGTCTCCGAGCTTCGCATGGAGATCTCGAACACCGACAGCATGGACTTCCGCGAGGAGCTGAAACGCAAGGAGGCGATCCTCAAGTCCCTGCTCGACCGTCTCAAGTGACCGCGCAGCGGTCATCCTGAGCAAGCGAAGGATTCCCGCGTGGCCTCGCGCGCGTGGTTCGTCGAGCGCTTCGGCGGGCCCGAAAGCCTCCGCCTTCGCGAACGCGAGGACGCCGCGCCGGGCGCGGGGGAGGTCGCGATCCGCACCGCCGCGATCGGAATCAACTTCGCCGACCTTTTCGTCCGCGCCGGGGTTTACCCGAACACGCCGCGCCCGCCTTTCGTCCCCGGGATGGAGATCTCGGGCGTCGTCGAGGCGGTCGGCTCCGGGGTCTCCGATCTCGTCCCGGGCCGGCGCGTCGCGGCGGTGCCGATCTTCGGCGGATACGCCGAGCGCGCCGTGTGCCGCGCGTCCAACGTGTTTCCGCTGCCCGACGGCACGGACCTCGTCGAGGCGGCAGCGATGCCGGTCGCGTTCCTCACGGCGCGCTACGCGATCGACGAGGCGCGCGTGCGGGCGGGAGAGACCGTCGTCGTGACCGCGGCCGCCGGCGGAGTGGGAACCGCGCTCCTCCAGCTCCTGGCTCTCCGCGGAGCGCGGACGATCGCGCTCGTGGGCTCCGAGAAGAAATTCGCGCTTTGTCGCGAGCTCGGCGCCGCGGATGTCGCCCTCTACGGCGCCGGCGCGCGAATCGAGGCGATCGCCGCGTCGCGGATCGACGTCGTGATCGACGCGATCGGGGGCGAGACGTTCCGGGCGCTGTGGCGACGCCTCGCGCCGGGCGGGCGCTACGTTCTCTACGGCTTCGCGGCGGCGGCCGGGAAAAAAGGGGTCGCGCGGCTTCGATCGGTGCGGGAGTTTTTCGCGATGGGCTTCCTCGCGCCTTACCTTTTCGTCCGGTCGTGCCGCAGCCTCATCGGCTTCAACCTGTCGCTCCTGCCCAACCGCCTGGGCGAGCTGCGCGCCTCCGCCGGCGAGATCTTCCGCGATCGCGCCGCCGGGCACCTGCGCCCCGTCATCGGTCCGCGGTTCGAGTTCGAGCGGCTGCCCGACGCACACCGCGCGCTCGCGAGCCGCAAGACCCAGGGGAAGGTGGTCGTGACGGTGGGGTCAGGTTGAGGGTCAGGTCTCCACTTGCCACATCAACGGAACCCGACCCGTATCTAGTGCTGGTGCTGCGCGTCTGACTCCTCCGGTTCCACCTTGATGAGCATCCGCATCCAGGGATGGATGCAACACTGGAAGCGGTGGATTCCCACGTCCAGTCCCATCACTTGCTGGGTTGATCCCGGGGGGAGCGGAGTCGCGGTGGCACACTCCTCGGCGAAGGCCAGCACTCCGTTGAGTGGGGGAACGAATCCGCCGCCGAAGTTCGCGACCTCGGTGAAGGTATGGCCCCGGCCACCCTCGTTTTTCACGGTCACTGTCTCGTCC
>DASUAD010000161.1:0-3936 GCA_035763965.1 Thermoanaerobaculia bacterium
GTCCTCGCGGAAGAACTCGATCGTCACGCCGAGGATCGGGTGCCGGATGTGACGATCGTCGACCCGGATGTACTCCTCCTTCGGGTAGCGCTGGATCGTGTAGGTGTCGGTCTCCTCGATGACGTACGGGTTGACCCGCGCGACCGCGGTCGCCGGCGGCGTCGGGGTCGGAGTCGGGCCCGCGCCGGTCGCCGGCCGGGTCGTGGAGGAACAGCCGAGCGCCGCGCCGAACGCGACGAGGCCGATCGGAATCAGTGCTCGTTTCACGAAACCTCCTGGAATCGGTAGACGGTAAACGGGAGACGGCAGACGATATTCTCGTTATTCCCCGTCTTCCGTCTCCCGTCTCCCGTCTCCCGTCTCAAATCAGATCGGCGAAGTGCGGCCGCGCGCGCAGGAACAGGAACCCACCGAGGACCGCCGTGACGAGCGAAAAGACCGTCAGATAAAGGATCGAGCCGGGCTCCGGAGCGGCGTGCAGGGTGAACGCCGAGCGGTAGACGGCGACGAGGTGAGCGATCGGGTTGGCCTCGATGAACTGGCGGTATCGCTCCGGCACGAGCGATGCGGGATAGACGATCGGCGTCGCGAAGAAAACGACGGTGAGCAGGATGCCGATCGCCTGACCGGCGTCGCGAACGAACGCCGTCACCGTCGCGGCGAAGCACCCGATCCCGTACGTCAAAAGGACCTGCCATGCGAGGGCCGGAACGACGAGGAGTATCCAGATCGGAGAAAAGTGACCGAGGAAGACGACGTACGCGCCGAACACGAGGAACGCGACGAGCTGATTCACGACCGCGGCGAACACCACCGAGATCACGAGCGTTTCGACCGGGAACACCGCCTTCTTGACGACGATGGCGTTGTCCGTCAGCGCCGAGGCGGAGCGCAGAATCCCCTCCTGGATCGCCATCCACGGAAGGAGTCCCGCCATCAGGAACTCCGGGAAGGTCGAAAAGCCGCGCTCGACGGGAACCCGGAGGATCACGGAAAAGACGAAGGTGTAGAGAGTCATCCAGAGGATCGGGTGGAGAAACGCCCACACGAGCCCGAGCCCGGACCCGGCGTAGCGGGCCCGGATGTCCCTTACGACCATCTCCTTGAGCAGAAAAAGCTTGGCGGACAAGCGATGTCGGTCTCTTGACATTCTCGGCAGAGGGGGGATTATAGTTGCGCGCTTTTATGGCGCAATAGCATCCCCCGAAAAATGGCATCCCACCCGTCTCCCCGCAAAGTGAACCTCGTCGGTTCGCGCATCCGCGAGCTGCGCAAGGGCCGGCATCTCACGCAGACCGAGCTGTCGGACAAGATCGGAGTCGCGCAGTCGGACCTCTCCCGAATGGAGCAGGGCGAGTACAAGGTCGGTCTCGACACGCTCTTCAAGCTCCTCCAGGTCTTCGACCTGAAGATCGGCGAGTTCTTCGGAGAAAGCGAGACGAGCGGCCCCGAAGACCGCGAGCTCGTCACCGAGTACCGTGAGCTCTCCGACGAAGCGCGGCAGGAAGTACGCGACTTCGTCCGCTTCAAGAGGATGCAGGAGCAGACGCGCCACGAGGACTCGGATGACTCCTCGTCGCCCGAGGAAAAAGAATGAGAGTCCCCCGTTCGGGGCGTACAATCGCCAGAGTCTCTTCCGAATAAGGTGGGAATGACCGAGCGCCGTAAACACCTGGAGTTCCTTCGCAAGACGGCTCGCGATGCGATCTGGGCCGGTGACTACGACCGGGCGCTCTCCCTGTACGAGGACGGTCTCGCGCTCGCCCGCTCCTGGAAGGACCGTAACCTCGAAGATCTCTTCACCTGCAACCGTGCGACGACGCTGCTCGAAATGGACCGGCAGGACTTCGATCTCTCGGCGCTGAAGGAAATCCTGTTGCGCAGCCCCGCGAGTCCCAACGGCGTGCTCGCTGCGTACGCGTCGGCGCACGCGCACGAGGTGCGCGGCGACCTCGCGCGTGCGACGTTCTACGCTCAGACCGCGCTGCAGAAGAGCCGCGACCTCGGGCTCGACGAGTGGACGGCGGCGTCGATGAACCTCCTCGCGAACCTCGAGCTGCGGGAGAGCCGCTTCGAGTCGGCGAAGGGGCTCTTCGAAGAGGCGCTCGATCGACTCGAGGCTCGAGGCGAAGCGCTCTCGCGTGAAGGCGCCGTCGTCTCGGACAACCTCGGCTACTGCCACATCGCGATGGACCGGGTCGAGGTCGGCCTGCCGTACGTCGAGAAGGCGCTGAGCCTCCTCGAGAGCCTCGGAGCCCGGCAGGCCATGGACTATCCCTCGCTCGACCTCTGCTTCGCGATGCTGAAGCTCGACCGGCTCGATCAGGGAGAGAGCTGGGGGATTCGAGCGCTCGGCCTCGGTCACGAGTTTGGACGCGAAGACGTCGTCAAGAACTCCCACTACCTTCTGGCCGAGATCTACTCGACCGGGGGGCAGTCCGATCGCGCCGATGAGCACTACGACGCGCTCGCGAACTACTACCCCGACTTCCCTGCCCTGAAGCACTATCTTCAGCAGATCAGCGTCACCGCGATGCTGAACCTGAGGGCCTGACGTGATGCGCCGCTCGCCGTTGCACTTCCTGCTCGCCGTCGCGGCGCTCGCCGCGGGTTTCGCCGCGCCCGCAACAGCCGAGGAGAAGTCTCTCCTCGCCGCCGACGGCACGCTCTACGAGGTGCGCGCGGGTCGCGCGGCGGACCTCGGCGTCTCCGAAGGAGGCGCGGTTCCCGACGACTTCCTGATCGAGTGGAGCGAGCGCCACCAGGATGGGTCGGTGCAGGTCGGCATCGTGCCCGGGACCGTGGGCCGCAACGAGAAGCGCAACCTCGATCTTGCCTACGACGAGAGGACCGCGTCTCTTCTGCTTCTCTGGAAAGAGGAGCTCACGCCCCTCTCGGTCCTCCAGCTCGGCGTGCTTCGCAACGGAGCGTGGAGAACCTCCGTGTTGCTGCCGAACATCGGCTTCGCGAGGTCGTTCAACCCCCAGATGCGGCTCTCGCACTCGACGGTGCGCTGGACCGGCGAAGACGGCGAGACCGTGACGAGGGAGCGGTCGATCCTCTCGATCATCTGGTGGGAAGAGTCGCAGTATGCGCAGGCGCGCTACGTGCCGATCTTCCTCGACGAGGACACTCTCGACGCATCGAGCGTCATTCCTTACGACCTGCCGCTCCTCGCCGGCGGCGGAGGCCCGACCTCCTACGAGGATTCCCCGGAGGCCGCGTATCTCTTCCCATCTCTCCACTCCGACGGACCCTCGGGCGCGATCCTCGCGAGCTTCGCCGATCTGCACTCGCGCAGGAACGTCGTCGTGCGCATCACCTTCCCGACGGACCTCGGGACGCCGGGCGAGGACAACATCACGTGGATGCGCCGGCACATCCCGATCGTGGGCGTCGTCGGCGATTCGCCTCTCGCGCCGACCGCGCCGGTTCGGATCGCGTCCATGGGAACGACCATCGGCGCCGGATACCGGCCGACTTTCTACTGGCGCGACGGAGACCGGCTCCTTTACACGCGATTCGATGGCCGCGAGTGGGCGTCGGTGAAGTCGATCGAGCTCGACGAGAGGATGTCCTACGAACGGGCACTCGCGCTCGTCGTGGGAATGGCCGCCTCGAATTAGGGGTCAGGTCTCCACTTGCCACCTTGCTCCGCAACGTGGCAAGACCTTCTCCTCCATTTGAGGCTCTCTCGAGCAGTGAAGACCTGACCCCCCGGTTCTTTAAAGTCCCTTCGGCAAATCCGCACGCACCGGTTTCTCGTAGAGCGAGTCGAGAAGCGTGACCGCATCGAAACCTGCGGGCGTGCGATTCGTCGGCACCGCGATCTTCGCCGTGTAGATGTGGTCGCCGGTCTCTCCCGAGCGGGGATTCTTGACTCCCTTGCCGCGGAGCCGGAACCTCTGCCGCCCCTGCGTTCCCGGCGGGATCTTC
>DASUAD010000162.1:0-2484 GCA_035763965.1 Thermoanaerobaculia bacterium
CCTGGCTTCACGGCGCCGCGGGAGACCGGCTCGCGGAGGCGCTCGGCGATGCGGGCCTGCTCGCGCACGAAGTCGCCGACGCGGTGCCGCTCGTGCGGCGCGGGCTCGGATCGGGAAACGGGAAACGGGAAACGGGAAACGGGTGAACCGCGAGGTCGTTACCCGCAGCGAAGAGGAGACGGAGGCGTTCGGACGGGAGCTTGCGAAGGTGCTCGGTCCCTCCGATGTCGTCTACCTCACCGGCGATCTGGGTGCGGGTAAGACCAGTCTCGCGCGGGGGCTCGCCGCAGGGCTGGGGGCCGTCGCGCGGGAGGTGGCATCGCCGACCTTTGCCATCCTGCATGAATACGCCGGATCCCGGGGCGCGATCGTGATGCGACACCTCGATCTCTATCGTCTGACCGACCGGGCGGGGGAGCTCGAGGTGCTCGGGCTGCCGGACGCCGTGGCGGGAGCGCCGATCGCCGTCGAGTGGCCGGGCGGTGCGATCCGGCAAGTCCTGCCGCCCACGCACGAAATCCGGATCGAGACGGTAGAGGACGGCGTCCGGCGAATCGAACTGCGAAGGCTCTGAGTCCCGGCCGGGCCGCTCGTCAGAAGGCGAACAGGAGCCCGACGGAGAGCTCTCCGTTCGTCAGCCAGTCGCGGTCGTTGTCGCAGCTGTCGAAAAAGTCTCCGTCGTCGCAGGAGAAGCGATCATGACGGTCGTTGTTCCCGAGCGACGTCGCATAACCCCGACCGTCGAAACGAAATCCGAAGTGCGGATTCACGAAGGTCTTGACTCCCACGCCGAGGCTTCCGGTGAAACGCGTGTCGCGGCTCGCGTTGGTGGAGGGGATATCGGGATCGAGACGTGCAACGCCCGCGCCGACGGTGACGTAAGGGACCGCGCGGCGGTGGCCGAAGTTGAAGGTCATGTAGCCCATCCAGTAGTCGATCGTCAGATCGCCGAGGTCGTCTCCCCCGTTGCCGAAGAGCTCGTCGTCATCCGTGACGAAGCGGGTCTCGGTGCGAGAACCCTGCGCCTCGATCTCGAAGTTCTCGGTGATGTTGTAGCCGACTCGTAGACCGTAGGTCGCGTCGTCATCGACGTCGACCCGGAAGTCGAAAACCGAGGTGGTGCCGCGCGCGAATTCGCCGCCGAAGAGATACCCGGCGAAGGGGGAGATCTCGACGGTTCCTTCCCGGACTTGCGCCGACGCGACGGCTGCCGCCAGGATTGCAGAGAGGACGAGAAGGGAAACCCGGAGCTTCATAAGGACCTCCAGCGCTCGGAAGGGCAAATCCAGTGCCACCTGAAACTCCTGCTGTCGAGTTGCCGGCGAGGAGAGTGTCCCTCGACCATGCATGACCCCCTGCCGGAGACGGCCTACTTACGCGCCTTGAGATGCTTTTCGACGACCTTCTTCCAGCGCTCCTCGGCATCCGGGGAGAAACCGACCGCCATGTCGATCAGCGTCCGGTCCGGTCCGAGGATGAACGTGGAGGGGATCCCCATCGCGGTCATCTGAGCAACGTCTTCCGGAGCGGCCGAGTAGACCGGCAGCGAGATGTTGTACCGCTTCATGAAGGGCTCGACGCGCTTCCTGTCCGCGTCGACGTTGATCGCGATCACCACGAAGTTCCGGTCGCTGTAACGGTCGTACATCCGCTGGACGATGGGCAGCTCGAGCTTGCACGGGCCGCACCACGTCGCCCACACGTTCAGGAGCACGACGTTGCCTTTCAGCTGCGAGAGCCGAACGGTCCCTCCCTCGTCTCCGGCGAACTCGAGGTCCGGGAAGACGTCGCGCTCCTGGCCCTGCAGGGCGAATGCGGAGGTGATGAGCAGGACGAGAGCGACGAGGAACCGGCGCATTGGCTTCCCGAACGAACGGCCGATTTCCGGTGATTATTCCTCGCCGACTGCGGGGGCGCGGAAGGCGATCGTGTGGCGGAAAGGCTTTCGGGACAAAAAGATCCGACCGGAATCCCTCGAGCGAATGGTATTCTCGTAATCGGCCTCCCCGGTCCGAGAATCGCCCCCGAGATCTTTTTGCACCGAGGAGCCGTCCGCTTGACGTTTTTTGCCCTTTGCGCCGGTTCAGCGAAAGGAGAAGTCATTTGGTATCAATAGATTGATTGTCTCGATGACATTGGTCCTGGGATTGCTGGAAGAGAAGCTTGGTCGAATACAACGACAAGCAAATTGTTCAAGCGCACCGGACTCAGGACCGCCACGAATCCGATTTCCCAGGACCCGGTGTCCTCCTCGGTGGAAGGCAGGGGGCCCTCGAAAACCGGCGACCGGAGGAACTCCGCATGACCCGAGCCGCCGCCCCGTCGCCCGGTTTCGCCCGGCAGATCCGGCTCGGCTCGGACCCGGGCAGCTCCGTCACTTCGATCGGGCAAAACTAATGGAGCAACTACCTTTTCTCCGCTCGACTTCCGCATGCCGTCTACGACTTTCGTCGAATAAGACCCTCCTTGGCATCGTGGGGTTCC
>DASUAD010000163.1:0-14878 GCA_035763965.1 Thermoanaerobaculia bacterium
AGGCGAGGCGCAGCCGAGGGATTGGCTGCTCATCGGAGAACGCTCCGGTCCCGTTGAAGCCGCCGAAGAAGTCCATCTCGAGCTGTCCGCCGAGCTTCCAGGGCCCTTTTGCGACCTTCGGGCCGTCGAACGCCAGTGTCAGACGCGTGTTGCGGGCGTCCCCGCCGGAGAACCACTCGTCTCGCGTGAACTCCGGGCCGGCGGGCCACTCGGCGTTCTGGCCGTTGCCGAATGCGAAGTTCTGATCCTGGAGGAACACCGAGCCGCTGAGGAATCCCCGGATCGTCAGACCTCCGGGTTCCACCGTCTGCGCACGAACCGAACCCACCCAGAACACGGCAATTACCGCAAGGACCATGGTACGAATCCATCGCTGCATCGGAGACTCCTTTCGTTGACCCGAAACACACGGGCTGATCATCCCGGAGCGTGGTCCCACCTCGAGGTCGCGTCTTGCCCGTGGACCGGCGGTTGCCCCTCCGCCGGAGAAACGACGTAAACCTCTCCGCGTCTGCGAGACGTTCGCGTCGATTTTTCCGCGGGATCCTCGTGGGAGTCGAGGCATCGTGTTCGTGAGCCCTATTGTGTCACTTCACCGACCCGACTGTGAACCCGGCAATGAATCGATCGAGAAAAAGATTGTAGAGAACCGCCGTCGGCAGGCTCGCGATGAGGCAGGCGGCCATGAGCGAGCCCCAGTAATAGACGTCCCCCCGGACGAGGTAGATCGGGACCCCGACGCCGACCGTCTGGTGCGCCGCCGAGGAAATGAACGTGAGGGCGTAGACGAACTCCTGCGTGACCAGCGTGAACGTGAAAATCACGACCGTCAGGATTCCGGAGACCGAAATGGGGATGACGAGCCTCAAAAAGGCCTGAAATCGCGTGAGGCCGTCCACCATGGCCGCGTCTTCGAGCTCCGGCGGGATCGACTTGAAAAACCCCATGAGCAGCCACGTCGAGAACGGGATGGTGAAGCTCGGATAGACGACGATGATCGCCCACAGCGTGTCCTGGAGATTGAGCCAGGCCACGATCCGGGAGAGCGGGATGAAGAGCAGCGTCGGAGGTACGAGATATGTCAGGAAGATCCCGATGCCGAGCCGGCCTCCCCAGCGTCCGGTCAGGCGAGCGAGCGCATAGGCGGCCGGCACGGCGAGCAGCAGCGTGATCAGCACCACGAGGAGCCCGGCGAACGCCGTGTTGCCGAGCCAGCGCAGGAAAAAGGTCTCCTGAAAGAGGAGACGGATATGTTCGAGAGTCGGTTTCGAGTTGAATACGAACGGATTGTTTTCGAGGTTGTAGAGGTCGGATGTTCGTTTGAAGCTCGTGATGAGCATCCAGTAGAAGGGGAATGCGAGCAGCAGGGTGAACACCCCGAGCACGGCCCACTGGAAGGTCCTGGCGCCCAGCCGTTGCGCCCGGATGCCCCCCGCCATCACACCACCTCCGCCCGGTGCGCCGAGCGCAGCATCAGCCAGGCGACCGCGACGAGCAGCGGCACGAGGAAGATCGAGATCGCCGCTCCCTCGGCCAGGTCGCTGCCGAGGATTCCGGTGAAAAACGCCATCGACGGCAGCACCTGAGTCGTGTCGTAGGGGCCTCCCCGCGTCAGGATGTAGATGACCGTCATGTCGGTGAACGTGAAGATCACACCGAAGAGGACGGCCACGTTGATGATCGGCAACATCATCGGGATTTCGATCTGGAACATCCTCCGGAAGAATCCGGCCCCGTCGACCGCCGCGGCTTCCGGAATGTCCTTCGGGATCGCGGTCCACCCGGCGAGGAGAATGACCGTGGCGAACGGGAGCATGTGCCACGTGTGGACGAGGATCACCGACAGCATCGCGAGCTCGGGCTCGCCCAACCACATCGGCGCCGCGAAGGGCTTGACGATGTGAAGCCGGACGAGTACCCAGTTGATGACGCTGTAGAGCGAATCGAGGATCCACTTCCAGCCGATGGAGCCGATCGAAACCGGCGCCACCCAGGGAAGCAGGATGAGAAATCGCAGGAACCGCCGGCCCCGGAAGGCGTTCTTGAGCGCGAGCGCGAGCAGGTTGGCGCCGATCAGGACCAGAACCTGAGAGGACACGGTGAAGACGAAAGAGTTGCGAAGGGACCGCAGGAAAGTCGGGTTCTGGAGCACCGAGGCGAAGTTCTTGACGCCGACGAAGTGGTAGCCGACGCTGCCGACTTTGACGTCGCCGACGCTGTAAAGGAATGCGAGCACGAAAGGGACGCCGACGAGGGCGAGAACGTAGAGGGCCGCCGGCAGGAACATCGCCGGGCCGAGCCAGCGCTGTCGCAGGCCGCTCACGCGAGAGCCACCCGTGCCGTTCGGTTCCCGGTCTCCCGGTCGAAGAACTTCAGGTCTCTCTCCGCCACTGCGAAGTCGTGGACCCGGTCGGGCTCGAACCGCGCGGCGAGCGTCGAGGACATCCGCGCCACGACTTTCTTGCCGTCGAAGGGGCCGCCCTTGAGCACCCCGTAGAGAATCCGCTCCGCACCGAGGTACTCCTCGTGGCTGAGCAGGAACGCGAGTCGCAGGACCGGCTCATCTCGCGGCAGCGCGTTCGCCGGGTAGAAGTGCTCCGGTCGAAAACCGGCGATCGCGCGCGGGGTTTCGATCAAGTTCATGGGAGGGGAGCCGAGGAAGGTCGCCACGAAAGTATCCGCCGGCTCGTCGTAGACGTCCGCGGGCGTGCCGATCTGCCGGACGGAACCGTGATTCATCACGACGACCCGGTCGCCCATCGCCATCGCCTCGACCTGGTCGTGCGTCACGTAGATCGTGGTGGTTCCGATCTTCTTCTGGAACTGCTCGAGCTCCTCGCGGGCCGAGGCTCGGAGCTTGGCGTCCAGATTCGAGAGCGGCTCGTCGAGAAGGAAAAGCGTCGGCTCCCGCACGATCGCGCGCGCGAGCGCGACCCGCTGACGCTCTCCTCCCGAGAGTTCCCGAGGCTTGCGCCCGAGGAGGTGCCCGATACCCAGCAGCCCCGCGGCCCACTCCACCTTCTTGCGACGCTCATCCTTCGGCATTCCCCGCGCCTTCAGAGGAAACTCGATGTTGCCGAGGACGGTCAGGTGCGGATAGAGCGCGTAGCTCTGGAAGACCATGGCAATCCGCCGCTGCCGGGGCGTCCAGTCGTTGACGAGGACACCCCCGATCCAGATCTCGCCCGAGGTCGGCTCCTCGAGGCCGGCGATCATGCGGAGAAGAGTGGTCTTTCCGGACCCGGAAGGGCCGAGGAGGACGAGAAACTCGCCCTCCCGGCTCTCCAAATTCACGTCGACGACGGCGCCGACCTGTCCTTTGCCGAAGACCTTGGTGAGACCTCGAGTGGAGACGACGGCCATATCACCGCGTCATGACCGGGTTTACTTCCACTTGTCGAAGATCCGCCGGACCTCCTTGTCCGCAGCTCGCGCCGCGTCCTCCGGACTCATCTCGTCCCGGGCGGCTTTGGCGAACATCGTCGGGATCACGAACGTGTTGAAGACCTCGTCGATCGCAGCCGTCGCATAACCGGGATAACCGACGTTCGTCGCCCAGTCGAGGACGCTTCCGAGCACCTTGTACTTGTCGGACGGAGAGGCTTTCGCGTCGTTCGCGATCTGCTGCTTCAGGTCGGGAACCGTCTGGGGGAAGCAGGGAAAGTTGTAGAACTCGCTCGCCTTGAAAGCCGCTCCGAAATTGTCGATGTAGTCCACGAGGAACTTCTTCGCGCCCTCCTTGTTCTCGGCGAAGTCCCAGACCACGTAGCAATCCATGACGTGCTCCGCCGCGATCCGGCGGACCGGCCCCTTGAGTGTCGGAGACACCCAGATCTTCTTCGACATCTCGGGGTTGTCCTTCTCGGCGGTCCGGGTCACCGAGATGGCGTTGCAGACGAACGAGAGTTTCCCCGCGATGATGCCGCGATTGTTCGAGGACGGATCCCAGGTGAAGACCTCGGGAGTCATCGTCTCCTTGTAGAGGGCGCGAACGTACTTGATGGCATCGAGCGTCTGCTTGGAATAGAGAGACGGTCTGCCGTTCGCGTCCTGCTCGGAGCCTCCGAAGGACCACAGGATCGCCCGCATCGCCATGTTGCTGTCGAGCTCCTGGGAGAGACCGATCCCGACCGGGTTGCTGAACTGGTCCTTGATCTTCTTGCCGCCGATGCGGAGGTCTTCCCAGGTGTCGGGGCCGTTCGGGAACCCGACCTGCTCCCAGAGGTCCTTGCGGTAGTTCCCCGGATCGGGCACGTACGAGTCCGAGAACGCGAAGAACTTCTTCGTTTTCGGGTTATAGGTCGACTTCTCTCCGAGGGGGATCACCTTCCCATGCTTCTTCTGGACCTCCTCGTAGACTTCGCGGTGATCGATCACCTGCTTTTCGTACGCGGCCGGCGGGGAGAGGAACATGAACAGGTCGTGCCCCTTCTTGGCAGCGACCTCGGCCGCCGCCCGGGCGTTGACCTCGCCGATCGCCACGTGGTCGACGATGACTTCCGTGTCGTTCTTCTGCCCCCATTCCTTCGTGTAGACGCCGTCGAACCACTTGTCGTAACCGGGCACGAAGTGACTCCACTGAATGATCTTCAGTGTCTTACTTGCCGCTTTTGCCCGGTCGGGAAAGAGAAAGGCGGGTCCGCCGACAACGAGAGCGCCGGCGGCGGTCAGCTTGCCGAACTGTCTCCGTGTGAGTCCGCGATTCCTTTTCTTCGACATGATCACCTCCGTCTCTAACGATTCGATTCACGCGCCGTGGCGCCTCCGTCGGTCGGAGGGTGGAAGACTCGGCCGAGGTTCAGGGAGCCCGGCTCTTCGCCTGCGGGATATTGCCGTCGTTGCTCACTCCCGTCACTGGACGCGGCGGGAGTGAGATCGCCAGAAGCAATCGACCGGACTCGCGAGGGAGGGCATCCGGCTTTCGCCGCATCGTGCCGTGCGGGAGTCTTTCAAAGTTTCACGGGATGTCAAGCGGAAACGATGAATTCGCTCTTGCGTCGCCGCCGGGGACCGCGCGCAACGCTCGAAGCCGAGTCTGAGCATCCGGCTAGACGCGCTCGATCCGGGTCGCGGGCGGCTGCGAAAACGTCGCCACCTCACCGGGCCGGCGGAGCATCTTGTCCACCTCCGCAAGGTGCATCGACTCCTCGGTGATCAGGCGCCGCGCGTACTCCTCGAGCATGATGTCGCCTCCGGCGACGAGGTCGAGCAGCTTCTGGTAGAGCGCGAGGCCGGCCCGTTCGTTGTCGAGCGCCTCCCGCAGGATGTCGCCCACGTCGTGGCGCTGGGTCTCGAGGAGCTTTCCGATCGCGAGCGACGGATGCTCGCCGAGAAGCGTGATCATCTCGCCGGCCTGCTGGGCATGGCCGATGGACTCGATCGCCTGCTCCCGCAGCCATGAGACGATCGGGATCCGGTTGTATCCGTAGACCATGAAGGAGTAGTGCGTGTAGCGGACCACTCCCGCGAGCTCGGCTTCGAGGATGTGGTTCAGCACCTCAACGACCGCTTTCCTGTCGAATTTCTCGGACACCGGCAAGCCTCCTCTCCCCGAAATCGGGCTACCGGATTCTATCCGTGCGCCACGTCACAGGAAAAAAGGGGATACCCTCCCGCCGCCGAGAGACTAAAATTACAGAACGTTGAAGCAAACCGAGGGCGTTCTGGACCGCCGGACGCTCGGCCGGCTGGATCGCTGGCGGTACGCACGGGCCCTCTTCGTCCGACCCGACGGCGCGGAGGCGGAACGCGCGGTTGCCCTGGCGTTCGGTCGGCGGTGGGCGCGCGCCCCGGTGTACGGGCGAGCGAGACGCCTCCTGATCGAGACCGACCCGGAGACGTTTCTCAATCGAATCCAGGACACGCTCGGGCCGCTCGCCCACAACGTGCGCGTCGCTCCCGAGGATCCGCGCCAGACGAAGTGGGACGCCATGTCGAACCTGGCGCCGCTCTCGCGGGCGAAGAGCGAACTGCGCGCGCTCTGGTTTGCGGATCTCTTTCGCGCGGGAGACTTCTACGCGAAGTTTCAGCCGATCGCCGAGCTGGCCCGCGGCTCCGTGATCGGCTACGAGGGTCTCCTGCGGGCGCGCTCGGACCCGGCGAGCCGCACGACGGCGGAGATGTTCCCGGCCGCGCGCGCGCTTCGCGTCGAGCGTCCGTTCGAGAAGCTCTCGTGGCTCTCGGTCCTCGAGTCGGCGTCGGCGCTGCCGCCGGACGCGTGTCTCTTCCTCAACGTGAACCCGCAGCTGTTCGGCGAGGTGCCGGACGCCCTCGAAGGAGTCTGGACGGCGCTCGACGAGTTCGGTTTCCCCCCGTCGCGGCTGGTTCTCGATCTGGTCGAGGTCGAGAGCGTCGAGTCGCTCGAGGATCTGGCGCGCACGGTCGGAGAGGCGCGCGAGCGGGGCGTCGCTGTCGCTCTCGACGACGTGACGTCTCCCTATCGCACGATGCAGCTCTGCGAGGCCTTCCACCCCCAGTGGGCGAAGGTCGACTGCGACATCACGCGCGGGGTCTCCCGGGACGGACGACGCCGCGCGATACTGAAGTTCTTCGGTCGGCTCGCACGGCACTTCTCCTTCCGGCTCGTCGCCGAGGGGGTGGAGAACGCCGCCGACCTGGACGTCTGCGTCGCCGCCGGGGTCGTCGCGGCGCAGGGTTATTTCGTCGCGCGGCCGGCGTCCGAGCCTCCGCCCCTGGAGTCCGCGTTCCTCGACTGGGTCGCGTCGCGTTCCGGGTCACCCACGGAAGACTCCGACGAGAACGGCGACGCAGGAGAGACCGAAGAACGCGCGTCCTGAGAGCGTCGCGTCGGCCGTGAAAACCGCGCCGGACGTTCCCTCGGTCGACGCGGTCCGGCTCGACGTCTGGCTCGACGTCGCGTGCATCTTCCCGACCCGTTCGCAGGCGAAAGCGGCCTGCGAGGGGGGGAAAGTGGACGTCAACGGCGCCCGCGCCAAACCACACCGGCTCATCCGCGAGGGAGATCGGCTCGAAGTCACGACCGGTCCGGCGCGGCGGCGTTCGCTCGTCGTCCGGGGAATCGCCGGCCGCTCGATCCCGAAGGCGGCTGCTCGCGCTCTGTACGAAGACGTCACTCCGCCCCCGAGTCCCGAGGAGATCGAGATCCGGAGGATGGAGCGGATCTTCGCGCCCTCCGCGGCCGGCGGCCGCCCCGACCGCCGCGACCGGCGGGAGCGCCGCCGCCGAAAGGGCTGGTGAGCGTTAGACTCCGATCATGGACTTCGAGCTCGTCTGTCCCTGCTGCGGCGCGAGACTGAAGGTCGATCCGAAGCTCAAGGCGGTGATCGCGCACGAGGCGCCGAAGGTCGCGCGCAAGTTCGAGTCGGTCGATGCCGCGATCGAGGGGTTGAAGACGCACGACGCCGAGCGCGAGAAGAAATTCGCCGAGTCCGTCGAGGCGGAGAAGAGCAAGCGCGACGTCCTGAACCGCAAGTTCGACGAACTGTTCGAGAAGGCGAAGTCGGACACGTCGAAGCCGGTGCGGGACATCGACCTCGATTGACGATCTCGATCGCGGTCCTGGGGGGGAGCCGCGCGGCTCCCGGGAGCGCCGACTATGAACAGGCCCTCGCCGTCGGGCGCGAGGTCGCGCGCCGCGGCGGGCGGGTCGTCTGCGGCGGCGGCGGGGGAGTCATGGAAGCAGTCTGCCGCGGCGCCGCGGAGGCGGGCGGACGGTCCCTCGGAATCCTCGTCGGACCCGGTGAGCCGAACCGCTGGGTCGGGGAAACTGTCCACGCGAGCGACCTCGCGAGCCGCCTGCTCCGGCTGGCCGAAGAGTCCTCGGCGGCGATCTTCCTTCCCCGCGGTCTCGGCACCCTGCTCGAGCTCGCGTGGATTTCGGAGTCGATCGTGAAAGAACGCCTCGAGCCGCGGCCGATCGTCTTCCTGGGGCTGTTCTGGAGACGGGTGGCGGCGCTCGCCGTCGCCGAGGCGGCAGGGCCGGGCGCGGGCGCGTTCGCCGAAAGCCTCCGCTTCACCTCCTCGCCGCAGGAGGCCGTCGCGGCGGCCTATCGCGGCTGATACGACATCTCGCGCAGCAGCGCGATGCGCTTCGCGATCGGGGGATGCGTCGCGAAAAGCTCCGCCAGCCCGCCCTCACGCTCGTTGACGGCGCGGCCGCGTGGATCGGCGATGCAGAGGTGGGCGACGCCCTTTTTGATCGACGGGGTCGGTGCGACCGCCGCGTCGATCTTCTCGAGCGCCGAGGCGAGCGCCAGCGGATTCCTCGTCAGCTCGGAGCCCGAGGCGTCCGCGAGGTACTCCCGCTCGCGGGAGACCGCCATCGCCACGAGGCGGGCGACGATCGGCGCCAGAACGAGCGAGAGGATCCACAGGACGAGGAAGACGAGCAGGACTACCCCGCCGCCGCCTCCCCGCCCCCGGCGACGGCCTCCGCCCCAGCGCATCCCGCGGCGCCCCCAGTCCGAGATGAGGAGCACGGAGCCGACGAGCGCCGCCACGACCGTCATCAGGCGAACGTCGTAGTTCTTCACGTGCGCCATCTCGTGTGAGACCACCGCCTGGAGCTCCTCGCGGGAAAGCGAGTCGAGGAGCCCCGACGTCACCGCCACGGACGACTTCTCCGGGCCGGTGCCCGTTGCGAACGCGTTGGGGTCGTGGTCGGGAATCACGTACACCGCCGGTTTCGGAAGCCCTCCGGCGATCGCCATCTCCTCGACGACGTTGTCGAAAACCCGCTGCCGCGGATCGTTGCGGTCGATCGGGGCCGCGTTCGTCGATTCGAGCACCGCGCGGTCACCGGCCTTGAGCGCCCAGAGAGACGAGCCCGCTCCGAAGAGGAGCGCTCCGATCGTTGCGATGGGAAAGCCGGGCCCCGAACCGGATCCGTAGAGGAAGAAGTCGGCCCCGAGTCCGAGGAAAACCAGGAACGCGACGAAGCCGGCGAGGAAACCGGTCGTCCTGCGGAGATTCTTCTTCTGCTGCTCGAAAAGGTTCGTACCGGGCAAGGGGCGGTTGCGCTCTGCGACCGGCTATTGAGGTCGGATGTTCAGGTCGACCTTCGGGACTTCGCGCTCCACCGGCTCCTTGATCTCGTAGAGCTCCACCGGCTGGAACTTGAACGCCTGCGCGATCAGGCTGTCCGGAAAGACCTGCTGCGAGGTGTTGAAGCGGGTCGCGACGTCGTTGTAGTACTGGCGCGCAAAACCGACCTTGTTCTCGGTCGACGTCAGCTCCTCCATGAGCGTCCGGACGCTTTCGTTCGCCTTGAGATTGGGATAGTTCTCGGCGAGCGCGAAAAGACGCGACAGGGTCTGGGTCAGCACGTTCTCCTTTTCGGCCGTCTCCGCGACCCCCCGGGCGGCAACGGCGCTGTTCCGCGCCGCGATGACCTTCTCGAGGGTGTCCTGCTCGAACTGCATCTCGCCGCGCACCGAGGCGATCAGGTTCGGAATGAGATCGTGCCGCCGCTTCAGCTGCACGTCGATCTGCTTCCAGGCGTTGGCGACCTGGTACTTGAGCGAGACGAGGTTGTTGTAGCGCCAGATCGCCCAGACCGCCGCGAAAACTGCGATCAGGACGAGAAAGAGAAAACAGCCCCCGATAGCACCCATGTCGCTCTGTGACCTCCTCGGAGTCTTACGCCTTTGCCGGCACGAAGTTCGGCCCGGGCTTCGACGAGCCGGAAAACGGAAAACGGGAAACGGGAAACGAACCCGGGCTCCCTCCGTTTTCCGTTTTCCGTTTCTCGTTTCCCGATCTACGCATTGAGTCCCTGCCGCAGCTCGCGCGCGAGGATCTCGACCGCGGAGCGCTTCCCGGCCGTCATTTTCTCGCGCCACACCGTCTCGGTCTCGAATCTCCTGTCCCCGATGGATTCGGCCCACGGCCGCAGCGCGGCGTCGAGCTCGCCCGCCGACCAGACGTCGCCGCCGCGCTTGCGGATCATCGAGATGACGTACGGCGCGATCCGGATGAACGCGCGCAGCGCAGTCGAGCTCTTGATCGAGTATTTGCGGCCGTGGAACGCGGTCGGGAACGCCCGCCCGGCCGCCTTGAAGTAGTTCAGGAAGAACCGGCGCGAGTTCTCCCGGAACTCGCGCGCGGTCCGCCCTCCGGCCGCATCCATTGCCGCGAAGACGTCGCGCAGCTCGTCGGCGAGCGACGCCTGCGTCACGGTGCCGCGCCCGATTCCGAGCACCTTGATCTGGTTCCGAAGCGGCGAGCCGTCGTCCTCGTTCAGCGTGCGGATGACGTCGTGCGCGGCGGCGAGATTCTCGTCCCGGTACAGGCGCCGGCCCGAAAGGGAGATCAGGTGCGATGGGTTCAGCTTGGTGTGCTTGCTGTTGATCGTGACGAAGAGCTCGACGACCTGATCCGCGGTGAGTGCGTCGAACACGACGGCGGGAACCTGAAAGTCCTTCAGGTTGTGCTTCTCGGCGAGCTGGTGCAGCGCGAGGAGCCGGTGCTGCCCGTCGAGCGCGCGCAGGATGCCCGACTCTTCCGGCAGCTTCAGGGTCCCGGCATCGCCGCGACCGCCCGAGGGCGAGAACTCGAGGCGGCGATCCGAGACGAGCAGAACGCTCCCCGGGATCGCCGGCAGCGTGCCCGTGTCCGCGCACTGCAGGTAGTAGGAGACGAGTTCGTCGATCTTCTTGCGGATGATGGGGCGCTGATAAGCGTGCTCGGACGCGGCGATTCTCTTCTCGAGCAGCTCCCAGTTCACGCGCGCTCCCTTCGTCTGACGCGCGTGCCCGCGGGTCGTCTGCGAGGCGAGCCCGAACGAGAGAACCTCGAACCCCACGAGAGATTGCAGATCCGCGCCCGAGAGGAGGGCTTCGTAGAAACTCACGCCGAACTGGTTGAGCCGGAGAGAAGGAACCGAGAGCATCCTTACCTCCTCTGTCGTTGTCCGGCTAAGTCGCTCCGGCGCAACGGCTTGGAACGGCCGCTCCCGTCATGGCTTCACGCGTCCGCGGCGCGGATTATATGCAAAGCGATTCCACGCCGGACCGACGACTTTGGGCGGATATTCGACCGGGGATTCCGAGCCGGGAGTCGTCTCAGGAGGGCCTGTCCGGCCGCCGGTCCAGGCCCTCGAGCATTTCGCGGTAGACCCGATCGGCTCCCGCCAGGATCCCGCGCAGCTCCGCGGTCAGGAGCCTCTCGAGATCGCCCACGGAGTCGGACGCCGCGAGGGGAATCGAGCACTCGACCTCGGAGCGTCCGAGCGATGCGAAGAAGGGGGAGGGGCGCCTCGTCCAGTCCGATTCGTTCCGGCGGTGTTTGACCATCAGGAAGGCGGCGAGCCGGCGCTCGTCCCAGGGTTCCGCGATTCGCCAGCTGAAGTTAGCTCGCGAACCTTTGTGCTGAATGTCGGGTTTCTCCCGCGCGAGCTGGATCGACATGAAAAGGGTTTTGAGGATAGCATCTGGGCAGATTCGATCAAGAATGATCCGCCTCGTACCTTTCGCCGCCATCGGCGGCCTACTCGTGGCCGGCCTTTCCGCCGGCGTCGGCCAGGCCGAGCAGGAGGTCTATCCCTCTCACCTGATGGTGGATCAGGAAGTCACGGTGAGCGCCCGCATAACGGGGGTCATCGAGAAGATCAACGTGGATCGCGGCAGCGTCGTCAAGAAGGGGCAGTCGCTCGCCCAGCTCGAGCTCCAGGAGTTCGAGCAGGGTGTCCGGGAGGCGAAAGAGGAGATGGAGCTCCGGAGGGTCGAACTCGAGCGCGCGCAGGCCCTGTCGGCCGGGAACATCATGAGCAAGGCGGAGCTCGACGAAAGACGCGCTCGCCACGCCGTCGCGCTCGCCGCGTGGGAAAAGGCGCGCGCCATCCGGGATTACGCATTCATCCGGGCGCCATTCGCCGGCGTCGTCACCGAAAAATACGCGCGCGTGGGACAGAAAGTCATCGACAACCAGAACGTCCCATTGTTCAAGATCACGGCATTCGAGCCGCTCCTCGCGCGCGTCTACCTGCCCGAGCAGCGGCTCATGAGCGTTCGCCGCGGTGATCGGGTCGACGTCATTCCCGACAACTTTCCAAAGGCGCGGACGACAGGCGTGGTCCAGTACATCAGCCCGACGATCGACGCCGCGAGCGGGACGTTCCAGGTGATCGTCCACGTGCGCCGCGATCCGGCTCAGTCGGCGTTGCGGCCCGGTCTCGCGGTCAAGGTGCTGTTCAACCACGCGGGCAGATCGTGAGGGTATGACGGAAAAGCCGCCCCGGCGCCCCCGGCGACTCCGCTCGACTCTCGATCGCGTCCTCGTCCACGACATCAAGAACATGGGGTTCCGGCTGCAGCTGCTGCTGTCGAACCTCGAAGAGAATTACGGGGACCCCGAATTCAAGCGTTCCGTCGAGGAGCTCCTCCGATCGACGGTCGGTCGGATCGACGAAATCGTCGACCGGTTCTCGGCCCACGACGAGCCCGTCCTGATCAAGGTCTTGGTCGACCTGAACGGGATCGTCCGGGAGGTCGCCGAGGGGGAGACCCGCCGCGGCCTGTCCGTCCCGCCGGTGGTGCCCGGAAGGCGGACCCTCTCCCTGGCGCTCGGCCCCATCCCTGAGATCTGGGGCGACCCGTACTACCTGACCGACGCCATCAAGAGCCTCGTCGAAAACGCGCTCGAAGCCGTTCCGCCCGAGGGTCGCGTTCTCGTCCGGACGTTTCGCGACGATACGGCGAAGCGTCCCCGGGTGGTCGTGGAGATCATCGACAACGGTCCCGGAATGTCGCCCGAGTTCGTGAGCGACCGTCTCTTCAAGCCGTTCCAGACGACGAAACCCGACGGCGTTGGTCTCGGGCTCGCCACCGCCAGCCAGATCGTACAGTTCCATCACGGCAAGTTCGCGGTCCTGACCCGACCGGGGGGAGGCACAGTCGTGCGGGTCGCGTTTCCGGCCGTCGCTGCGACGTCTTCCCCATCATCCCCTCCGGCCGCTCCGACGCCTCCGGAGGTCCCGTGAGCGCCGCACCCGGTGCCGCCGGCACGATCCTGATCGTCGAGGACGACTCGGTTCTGCTCGACCAGCTGACCTGGGCGCTCAAGAACAAGTTCGAGATCTCGACCGCCAGGGACGCGCAAGAGGCGAGGCGTCTCTGCGAGTCGGATCCCGACCTTTATCTCTTCGACCTGAGACTCCCGCCTTCCGGAGAGATCGAGGAGGGTCTCGGTCTCCTGGAAGCGGTGCGCCGCCGCAACCCGGACGCCACGGTCGTCATGATGTCGGGAGAGAAGGATCGGAAGGCGATCCTGCGCGCGATCGAGCTCGGCGCGTTCGATTTTTTCCGGAAACCCGTCGACCCTGCGGAGCTCACGGTCATTCTGAGCCGGGCGCTGGAGCGCCGACGCCTCGTCGCGGAAAACCTCGAGCTCCGCGAACGCGCTCGGGGAGAGCCGCAAACGTTCGATCAGCTCGTCGGCGCGAGCGCGGGGATGCGACGCCTGTTCCGGGAGATCGAGAAGGTCTCGCCGTCCGATGCGACCGTGCTGCTGCTCGGGGAGAGCGGCACGGGCAAGGAGCTCGTCGCCCACTCGATCCACGCGCGCAGCAGGCGGCGGGATCGACCGTTCGTCGCCGTCAACGCTTCGGCGCTGCCGGAGTCACTCGCAGAAGCCGAGCTCTTCGGCCACGAGAAGGGCGCTTTCACGGGGGCCATCTCGTCGCGTCCCGGCCGCTTCGAGCTCGCCCACGGAGGAACGCTGTTTCTGGACGAAATCGGGACTCTGTCTGCGGCGGTTCAGTCCAAGCTCCTGCGCGCGCTCGAAACGAGGCAGATCGAGCGGGTCGGCGGGCGTCGCAGCATCCCCGTCGACTTCCGTCTGATCACAGCGACCAACGAGGATCTCGAAGCGCGAATCGCGGCGGGAGCGTTTCGCGAAGACCTCTTCTACCGAATCAACGCGGTTCTCATCCGCATTCCGCCGCTGCGCGAACGCAGCGACGACATTCCACTTCTCGCCGACCATTTCCTCTCGAAGTTCTGCAAGCGCCACGGGAAGGGCGCGCTCCGACTCTCTGCGCCGGTTGTCGAGCGACTCCGCAGCCACCCGTGGAAGGGAAACGTTCGCGAGCTCGAGCACGTCATCGAGAACCTGGTGCTCTTCGCCGAGGCCGAGGAGATCGGTGAAGAAGACCTGCCGCGCGTCTTGCGTCAGATCCGGATGCCGAACGGCCGTCTCGGCGACGGAAGGTCCTTCGCGAAAGCCGTCGAAGATTTCGAACGCAAGCTCCTGGCCGACGCGATTCACGGGGCGGGGGGCATCAAGGCCGAGGCGGGACGGCGGCTGGGTCTCGATCTGAATCAGATCAAGTACCTCTGTCGCAAATACGGGCTCTGAACGATCCGTCAGTCCTCGGTCAAAAATTCAACTTTCGTCGAAAGTTTCACCCGCCCCCCAAGGTGGTCCGGCGACCGGGCGACACCGCTAACCACCGGGGCCTCAGTCTTCTAGCCTTTCCAGCCGACCTCCGAGGGTCATGGTCCCGCCTTTGCGATACCAGAGGCGCAAAGGAGAGATCAAGCATGGCGAAGGAAGTACGAATTCAATTGACCGCCGAACAGAAGGCCAAGATCAAGGCCGCCACGGGAAAGACGATGTCGGAAATCCGGGTCACGAGTCTGGGCAAGAATCTCGCCGTTTCGCCCGAGCAGAAAACGACGAGCATCGGCGCCCAGGACATGAGCATCGGCGCCCAGGACATGAGCATCGGTGCCCAGGACATGAGCATCAGCGCGGAGGACATGAGCATCGGCGCCCAGGACATGAGCATCGGCGCCCAGGACATGAGCATCAGCGCGGAGGACATGAGCGCGAAGGATCTGAGTTCCAAGGACTTGAGCGCGAAGGATCTGAGTTCCAAGGACTTGAGCGCGAAGGATCT
>DASUAD010000164.1:0-9696 GCA_035763965.1 Thermoanaerobaculia bacterium
TTCCACTCGCCGACGTTCTGCGGCGTCTGCAGCTTCGAGGAGCGCGACAACGACTCGTGGCTCGGCAAGGGGACGTACTACCTCGACACGCCGAACTTCGGCAGCCACTCGATCGTCGCCGGTGTGGAGAACTTCGCCGAGTCGCGGCTCGCCAACAACCACCAGGAGGGGAGCGACTACCGGATCACGAGTGTGACCTCGATCGTCGCCGGGACGACCGTATACCCGCGGTTCGGCAGCGCCACGGTCATCCAGTATCAGCCGATCTTCGAGAACTCGACGGGGACCGACTTTCAGACCCTTTCCGCGTTCGTCAACGACAAGTGGGACTTCAACCGCCACTTCAGCTTCAACGTCGGCCTGCGCTGGGACAAGAACGACGGCCAGGACGCTTCGGGTAACACGGTCTCCGACGACAGCGCGTTCTCGCCCCGGCTCGGGATCGCCTGGGACATCAAGGGCGACGGGCGCGGGCGGGCGAGCCTGACCTATGCGCGCTACGTCGCGAAGATCGCCGACGGCAACGTGGGCGGCGGCGGTCAGGCGGCGGGAAACCCGTCGAACATCACGTGGAACTACCGCGGACCCGATATCAACCCCGCCTCCTCGTGCTCGCCGACGAACACCGCGGGTTGCGTCTCCTCGGCCGAGGCGCTCGAGCAGCTCTTCGCGTGGTTCGACTCGGTCGGCGGGATCGACAACCGCTCCTTCCTGAACTCCTCCTCGATTTCCGGGTTCTCGGCCGTCTTTCCGGACTCGCTCGTATCGCCTTCGGTGGACGAGGTCACACTCGGGTACGGCACGCAGATCGGGTCGAACGCCTACGCCAAGGTGGACCTCATCGCGCGTGACTGGAACAACTTCTACGACCAGCGCATCGACCGGACGACTCCCCAGGCGGCCGATCCCTTCTTCGGGAACGTCGGGGACGTGGCGTTCATCGAGAACAACGACGACACGATCGAGCGCAAGTACCGCGGCGTGCAGTTCCAGGGGCAGTGGCGGCCCGGCCGCTTCCTGCTCGGCCTGACGTACACGTGGTCGCGGCTGACCGGCAACGACGACAGCGAGGGCGCCGCAACGGCGACGAGCCCGAACACGTCGCTCGACCGGTTCTATCCCGAGTACCTGAACTACGAACAGCGCAAGCCGATCGGGTATCTCGGCCAGGACATCCGGCACCGGGCGCGACTGTGGTTGAGCTACCAGCTGCCGACGCGCTTCGGTGATTTCGACGCCGCGCTGCTTCAGTCGTTCGACAGCGGACTTCCGTTTTCCGCCTTCCAGAACATCGACGCCTCCGGCCGCAACACGCCGTTCCCGGGCAGCCCGGAGAATCCCGGCTACACGCTCTCGCAGCTGGGAACGACGCACACCTACTATTTCAGCAAGCGTGGCGAGTTCCGGACCGACGACGTCTCCTCGACGGACGTCTCGCTCGGCTACTCGATCCGGGTCTTCAAGACTCTCGAGCTCTTCCTGCGCGGCAACGTGACGAACGTCTTCAACAACGACGCCGTCGTCTTCCCGGACACCACCGTGATCACGCGCCGCAGCGGCGGCGCGGCGTCCAACCTGGTCGCGTTCAACCCGCTGACGGACACTCCGATCGAGTGCACCGAGCGCGATCCCGCCAACGCGAACCGCTGCGCGGTCTCGGGGGCCAACTGGATGAAAGGCCCGCTCTTCGGACAGGCCAACGGCGTGGGTTCGTACTACACCGGGACACCACCCAACGCGGCCGGGCAGGTTCCCCGCACGTACAGCTTCACGGCCGGCTTCCGGTTCTAGAGCCTCGATGCGGGGACAGATTCTGATCTGTCCCCTTCTTGGGAAGGGGGCGGCGACGCCCCCTTTTTCCCGGTCCGCGCACTTTATATTGAAAAGTACTTGACGTTCGAATCAACGGAGCGGGACAATCCCGCCGTGCCTTCGCCGATGAAATCCCCGCCCCGGGACGTCCAGAGCCATGCCGCCGCCAACCTGCGGTTCATCCGGGAGGCGATGGAGTCTGCGGGCGCCTTCACGGCCGTCTCGGGCTGGGGACAGGTCGCCGTCGGCGCGACGGCTCTCGCCGCGGCCGCGGTGGCCGCTCGCCAACCGACCCGCGAGCGGTGGCTCGTCGTCTGGCTCGGCGAAGCGTTGCTCGCAGTCGTCATTTCCGCCGCCGCGATGGCCATCAAGTCCCGCCGGAGGGCCCTGCCGCTTTTCTCCGGCGGCAGCCGACGGTTCTGGCCCGGCTTTACGGCTCCGCTGGCCGTGGGAGCGCTGTTGACGGCCGCGCTCTACACCCGCGGCCTCTTCGACCTGATGCCCGGGGTCTGGCTGCTTCTCTTCGGCGCCGCGGTCGTCGCCGGCGGCGTCGTTTCGGTCCCGCTGGTCCGGGCGATGGGCTGGTCTTTCGTCGGGCTCGGTGTCGCGGCGCTTTTCTGGCCGAAGAGCCCTCCGGATGCGCTTCTTGCGGCCGGCTTCGGAGGGTTGCTCGCCGCCTACGGCGTTGCGATCGCCCGGAGGCACGGTGGCTGACGCCCGGAAGTCCCGGGTCTCGAGTGCCAGGCCCTCCGCGGCCGCCCCGAACCGACCGCGGCCCGCCGACGCGGAGCGATTCGACCGTGTCATCCATGAGCGCCTGCGCCTCGCGATCGTCAGCGCGCTCGCCGTGAACGACGCGCTGACGTTCATCGAGCTGAAGAATCTTCTCCGCGCGTCCGACGGCAATCTCTCGGTGCACGCCCGAAAGCTCGAGGAGGCGGGATACGTCTCCTGCGCGAAGTCGTTCGAGGGTCGGATTCCCCGTACGACCTACCGGTTGACGAACGCCGGCCGCCGCGCCCTCGACCGATACCTCGATCACATGGAGGCGATCATCCGCGCGGCGCGCGCGGGTTAGGTTTTTTTTGTTCCTGTACTTTGTAATGCAAAGTACTTCAGGAGAGTTGATCCGTGAACCACGGGTACTCGAACTTCCAGATCGTACCGGCGCCGTTCGCGGTTCTCGCGTTTCTTGGCTTCGGGTTCCTGGAGGTGATCGCCGTGGCGTCAGCCGTCTGGGGTGTCGTCACGCGTCGACCGCGGCTGGCGAGGATCGCCCGAGCGTCCGGAGCCGTGGCCGCCGTCGTTTACCTCGCCGCTCTCGTCGGCCTGTCGGCGTTCAGCCGCGAACGGGTCCTGGATCCCGGCGAAGAGAAGTACTTCTGCGAGGTCGACTGTCACCTCGCCTACTCGGTCGTCGCGGTCCAATCCGCCGGTACCCGGCAGGCCGTGACTCTGCGGGTCCGCTTCGACGAGGACACGATCGCGCCGTGGCGGCCGCGAGGTCTTCCGCTCGCGCCGAATTCCCGGCTGGTCCGGGTCGTGGACGCGGAAGGCCGCGCCTATGCGCCCGAGGGGGAGGCCGGTCGAGACGCGCTGCGGGCGCAGCCGCTCCGGCCGGGAGAGTCCTACCCCGCGCGGCTCGTTTTCGAGCTCCCCGAAGGCATGAAGGACGCCCGGCTCTCGATCACCGAGGCGGCCTGGCCGACGAGTCTTTTGCTCGGCCACGAGAACGGCTTTTTCCACAGAAAGGTGTCTTTCAGGCTGTCCTCTCCCTCTCCTTCTCCTCCGGGAGAGGGTCGGGGTGAGGAGTTGTGACCGGCTCTGACTTCTACTCGACCCGGACGTCGGTCCTGGCAATCCCGGTCCGCCCGCTCGCCCGGTCCCGAACGTTGACCACGATGCGGTGGTTGCCCTTCCGGGTCTGGAGCATCGTCTTGTACTGGAGCGCGGAGTTCCCCTCGTTTGCTCCCTCGGGGAGCGTGAACATCGTCTCGGCGCGCGATGGCTCGCTCATCCTTCCGGTGTCGTCCATCGCCGCGATGGAAATGTCCGCGCTCGCGCGGCGCGACCCACCCGCGGTCTCGAACGTGAGACCCGCCGCCGGAAACGTGACCGAGATCGCGAACTGGTAGACCTTTCCGCTGCGCGTCGCCGGTTCGGTCTTGAGCGTCAGGGGAATGTCCGTAGAGGCGTAGTTCGTCCGCAGCGCCGCCTGGACGCGGTCACGAGCCCGGTCCGCTTCGGTGAGCGCGGTGTAGCCCCGCCGCGTGCGGACGTTGACGCCCGGCCGGTTGACGTCCACCCGCACGGCCTGTTGACCCGGTGCGGGAACCTTCGACAGCGTCACGCCGATCGAGTAGTAGACCGAGGCGTCCTGGTAGATGCGAGCGACCCCCGTCGCGAAGTCGTTCGAGTTGAGCAGCGCGATCCCGCCGGTCTCCCGCGCGAGCACCGTCATCCCCTCCTGGCTGTCCTGGCGGGCGAGGAACGAGACGCCCGAGCGCGCGAGCAGCGGGTTGTCGCTCGCCGAGGCGCCCCCGGCCGGGTCGAGCCCCCGCGCGTCCACCGTGTAAAACGTGATCTCCGACGCGTTCGCCCGACGCGCAATCGCGTCGAGCTCGCCGGATACGTCGCGGACGGTGAACGAGAGGACGTTCGGCTGCCCGGTGGCATAGCTCGCCATGATGTGGCCCGGCCGGAAGTCGAATCCGCCCGAGACGAAGAGGAATGCCTTCTTGCCGGCCAGCGGCGCGAGCGTCGTGAGCTCCGAGCCCACGTCGGAGAGCAGTTGCCGGACCTCGACGCTCTGCTCCTCGGCATATCGCCGCGCGGTAGCCTCCCGGTGGATCGCCTGCTCGCGCGCGTTCCGGCCCATCACGGTGTCGATGGTGACCAGGGTCTGGCGCTCCGAATCGAGCCGCGGTGTCCGGGCTCCCTCCTCCTCGATCTTCGCCAGGGCGGCGAAAAGCGTCTCCTTGCTCGACGTCCACTCGGCGAGCTCGTGGGAGCGGCGGTCGAACAGCACGATCCGTCCCCGGTCGTTCGGTCCCATCCGCGTGACGAGGTCGCGCAGCGTCTCGAGGCCGCGCTTCCGGCCGTCGGGCGCGAGGTGGCCGACGTCCACGTACATCAGGAAGTGCCGCGGCACGTACGCCTGGTCCCCCTGCCGGTAGGCGGCCAGCACCTGGTCGGGCGAGGCGGTGGCGAGATCGGGCGCGTGGATCGTGCCCTCGTCTACTCGCGCGAAGTAGTCCACCGCGACGGGCTTGCCCGCGAGGAAAATCGTGAAGTCCTCGCGTTTCAGGTCCGGGACGGGCCGTCCCTCTTTGTCGGTGACGACGACGTCGAGGTCCATCACGCGGACCTCGACCTTTTCCGTGAACGTCGGCGGCTTCTCCTGGGCGTCGATCCCGGCGCCGAGCGGGAGAACGACGAGGGCGAGGGCGAGCCGTGCCGCGCCGAGCCGCATCGGGGGAAGAGCCTACTCCACTCTCACGTCTGCTTTGGCGGTCCCCATGCGGCCGGTCGGCCGGTCACGCAGGTTCACGACGATGCGCTGGTTGCCCTTGCGGATCTTCAGTTTCGTCGTGAAAACGAGCTGGGCCTGCCCTCCCCGCGGGAGCGTGAACGTCGCTTCCTGCCGTGCGACGTCGCTCGAGCGTCCGCTGTCGTCCATGACGCCGATCGAGACGTCCGCGGAGGCTTTGTCCACCTCTCCTTCCGGGATGAACGTCAATCCGGACGACGGGAGCGCGACGGAGATCGGGAGCAGATAGTAGCCACTTTCTTTCGTCGCCGGATCCGTTTTGAGCGTCACCGCGATGTCGGTGTACGCCAGGTTCGTCTTCAGGGCTGCCTCGACGACGTCCCGCGCCCGCTCGTCCGGCGTCCGCACGGCGTACCCCTGCCGCGCGCGCGCGGTGACGCCCTTGCGGTTGACGTCGACGCGGACGCTCTGGTACCCCGAGGATGCGATTTTCGAGAGCGTGACCCCGAGCGAGTAGTAGACGGCGCCGTCCTGGTAGACCTGCTGGAGGCCGGGCCGGAGGTCGTTCGCATTCAGAAGAGCGAGACCGCCGGTCTCGCGGGCGAGCATCACCATCCCGTCCTGACTCCCATTGAGGGCCGTGAACCCCAGGCGCGAGTCGAGCAGCTCGTCGTCTCCTGCCGTCGGACCCTCGACGACGAGCCCGCGCGCGTCGAGCGTGTAGAACGTGATTTCCAGGGCGTTCGCCGCCTTGACTACGTCTTCGATCTCCTTCGAGACGTCGGGAACGCTCCTCGCGGTGATGAAGCTCGGACGCACCGCTCGCGGATTCCGCTGCTGGTTGAAGCCAGCCGGTCTCGACGACACGTAGGCCGTCATGGCCTGTCCGGGCTGGAACTCGAACCCGCCGGAGAGGAACACGAACGCCTTCTTCCCGACGAGCGGCGCGAAGGTCGGCAGCTCGGACCGCAGATCCGAGAGCATCTGTCGGATCTCGGCGCGCTGCTGCTCGGCGAACCGCGCCGCGGCCGACTCCCGGAACTCCTGCGCCTGAGCGGGCTGGATCGCGGCGGGGTAGTCGATCTCGTGGATGGCCTGCTGCTCCGCGGCGAGCCGCGACATGCCGATTCTCATGTGTTCGATCTTCTGGACTGCGGCGAGCAGCTCTTCCTTGCTGGAGCTCCACTCAGTGATCGGCTTCGTGCGCCGGTCGAAGATCACGAGCCGGGCACGGTCGCTCGGACCCAGGCGCGTCACGAGATCTCGCAGCGCTTCGAGACCGCGTTTTCGCGCGTCGGGCGCGAGGTGCCCGGTGTCGACGTAGATCAGGAAGTGACGGGGGACGTACGCCTCGTCCTCCTGTCGGTAGGCGGTCAGGATCTGGTCGGGCGAGGCCGTCGCGAGGTCGGGCGCGTGGATCGCCCCCTCCTCGACGCGCGCGAAGTAGTCGATCGGGACGGTCTTCCCGCCGACCTTGACCGTGAAGTCCTCGCGCTTCAAGTCCGTGACGGGCCGTCCGGCTTTGTCCGTGACGACGACGTCGAGGTCCATGACGCGGACCTCGACCTCTTCGTGGAAGCCGGGCTGTTGCGCGAGGGCGACCGAAGCGGAAAGAACGAGAACCGGGAGGAACCGCCGCATCCGCCCCAATTCTACGACCCTACTCGATCCGGACGTCCGCTTTTGCGGTCCCCATCTTCCCGCTCGCCCGGTCCCGCAGGTTCACGACGATCCTCTGATTGCCTTTACGCGTCTGCAGGGTGGCGTTGTAGACGAGGGGCTCTCCGTCCTTGCCCTCCGGCAGCGTGAAGGTCGCCTCCTGGTTCGCGACGTCGCTCATGCGCCCGGCGTCGTCCATCACTCCGATCGCGACGTCGGCGGTCGCGCGACGCTCCGTGCCCTCCGGGACGAATGTCAGGGCCGACGCGGGCAGGGTGACCGAGATCGGGACCTGGTAGCGTCCCCCCTGCTTCGTGGCGGGCGCCGTCTTCAGCGTCAGCGGGATCCCGGCGTAGGCGAGATTGGTCTTCAAAGTCGCCTGGACGCGGTCGCGCGCCCGGTCGGATTCCGTGGGTGCGGCGTACCCGCGCCGAGTGCGTACCGTCACGCCCGGCCGGTTCACTTCGACGCGGACGTTCTCGTACGAGGCGGCGGGGAGCTTCGAGAGAGTGACGCCGATCGAGTAGTAGGCGGAGGTGTCCTGGTACACCCGGGACAGACCCTCTCGCAGATCGTTCGAGTTCAGGAGCGCGAGGCCTCCGGTCTCCCGCGCGAGCAGCATCATTCCCTGCTGGCTGTCCTGCCGCGCGAGGAAGGAGACTCCCGGCCGGGACATCAACGGATCGTCGTTGGACGCCGAGATCCCTTCCGCCTCGAGGCCGCGCGCGTCCACGGTGTAGAACGTGATCTCGGAGGCGTTCGCCCGGCGCGCGAGGGCGTCGAGCTCGGCTCCCACGTTTCGGATGTCGAGGGTGAGCAGGCTCTGCGGCCCGACGGCGTAAGTCGCCATCGCATAGCCCGGCTGAAAGTCGAAGCCGCCGGAGACGAAGAGGAAGGCTTTCTTGCCGGCAAGCGGCGCGAGCGTCGCGAGCTCGGAGCCGACGTCGTCCAGCATCTGGCGTACTTCGGCTCTCTCCTGCTCCGCATATTGCCTCGCCAGGAACGCGCGGCCGGACCGGCTCCGGGTCGAGTCGATGTCACGCAGCGTCTGCCGTTCGGTCAGGAGACGGGACATCCCGACTCCTGCCTTCTCGATCTTCGTCAACGCCGCGAAGAGCTGCTCCTTGTTGCTGGTCCACTCGGTCAGCTCTTTCGAGCGACGGTCGAACATCAGCAAGCGGCCCATGTCGTCGGGTCCCATGCGGGTGACGAGGTCGCGCAGCGCCTCGAGTCCGCGCTTCCTCCCGTCCAGCCCGAGATGACCGATGTCGACGTACATGAGGAAGTGGCGCGGCACGTACGCCTCGTTTCCGCGGCGGTACGCAGCCAGAACCTGGTCGGGCGACGCCGTCGCGAGGTCCGGAGCGTGGATCGTGCCCGCGTCCACCCGCGCGAAGTAATCGATCGGGACCGGCTTGCCGCCGATTCGAACGGTGAAGTCCTCGCGCTGCAAGTCCGGAACGGGGCGCCCCGCCTTGTCGGTCACGGAGACGTCCAGGTCCATGACCCGCACCTCGACCTCTTCGGTAAAGGTCGGCGGGCGCTGTTGCGCGGGCGCGAGCAGGGGAGACAGGAAGAACAGCAATGTCGCAATCGAGGCGGCCTTGGGTTTCATCTTCATCATTCCTCGGTAGTGCCAACGCGGACGGGCCCGCACCGATTCCTTCGTCCCACCCCCGAAAATGAAGAACGGATTAACGTCCTTCGGCGGCGGCGCGCAACGCGGGAGGCAGCGACAGAAAATCGAAGAGCCGGTTCACCTCGACCGCCGTGGCTCGAGCTTCGCGCGCCGGGATCTCGGTGGCCGGCAGCGGCCCGAGCGCGCAGTCCGGGAGAGTCGCACGCGCGGTTCGGATGAGAGCGGCGGCGGGTCGCGAATCCGAACCCTCGTCGGTGAGCACCGTCTCGAGATCCACCGGGAGACTCCAGCCTTCGGCGCGAAGCCGCCCGACGAGCGGGCGATGAACTTCGATCAACGCCGCGCGAAACCGACCGGGCGCGAGCTCCATTCGTTCGACGACCGCGAGCAGATCGGCGTAAGGGACCGTATGAAGGAGCCCGAGAGCGTATGCGCGGTCGGCGGGTACGCCGAACGCCGAGGCCTGGCGAGCGGCCGCGACGGCCGCGGCGATGCTCGCGCGGCGCACCGCGATCCCGGCGCGGTCTTCCTGCGCGACGTGCGGAAACTCCGAGGCCGCGATCCTTTCGACGAGCACGGTCACCGGACCGGGACCGAGTCGTTCGAGCGCTTCACCGGCGGTCGCCACCGACCGTCGCCGGTTGACGACGAGGCTGTTCGCGAGGACGAGGAGGTCGAGGGTCAGGAAAGGATCTAGGGCGGCGATCTGCGCGACGGCCGAGGTGTCGACGGGCCTGCGTTTCAATACCTCGCGGAGGAGCGCGACGGAATCCTCGTGGATCGGCCGCAGCGCTTCGATCCGCCCGAGCCGGCGGCGGAGCCGGTCGGCGAATTCGAGCATCTCTCGAAAAAGCCGGCGGCCGTCGCCGGGTTCGAGAGAGTCGCCCGCTCTCTCGATCACGTTCCAGAAGCGCGCGTCGAGAGCGTCTCGTTCGAAGAGCGCCTCGCGGAAGCCCGCCGGTGCGGGACGCCGACGGTAGCGCCGGGCATCGTCGATCTCTTTGACCGCCTGGAACGTGAGAGCCTGCGGGCGCAGGCGCAGCCGGATCCGGAGGATCTTTTCGACCGGCCGCGACGGATCGTACCGGAAGACGGC
>DASUAD010000165.1:0-2022 GCA_035763965.1 Thermoanaerobaculia bacterium
AGCGGACTGCGGGCAGGACTGTCTCGCGCAGATCGAGGCCGCCCCGGACGGTTGCCTCGTCCGCGACCGGCTCGAGGGCTGGTACCGCGGCTCGGAATGCGCGCTGTGCGGCATGGAAATCGCCCCGATCCGATGGTTCGAGTATCGTCCCGGCCTGCTCACTCCCGACAACCGTGCGCTCTCGTGGGAAGAAGTTCCCGCGAAGGAGCTGTCCGCGGCTCTCTCGAACGACCGCCCGATCTGCTCCGACTGCCTGCTGGCCGAGTCGTTCCGCGAGAAGTTTCCGGAGAAGGTCGTGGATGATCCCTGGCACGAGGTCAACCGCCGCGAGACCCGTTCTCCGGGCTCGATGGCGTGAAGGGCGGCGCGCCGCTCCTCGTCTGGCACCGGAACGAAGCGATCTCCCGGCTGCGTTCCTCGCTCCTCGCGATGACGGACGACGAGCACTCGCTCTGTCAGGTCGCGGCGGAGCGCGGGATCTTCTGCCGCGGATTCCGCCGCTGGAGCGAGACGGAA
This sequence comes from Thermoanaerobaculia bacterium, assembly GCA_035763965.1. Classification (GTDB taxonomy): domain Bacteria; phylum Acidobacteriota; class Thermoanaerobaculia; order UBA5066; family Gp7-AA6; genus Gp7-AA6. The sequence continues at coordinate 517 of DASUAD010000165.1, forward strand.
TTCGACCGCCGATGGCGGATGTACATCGGCCGGAGCACCCACCTGTCGCGTGAACAGATGGAGGAGTACGCAAACCTCTGGGAGCTCGCCGAGCAGATCCGCAAGCGCGTTTCGCTCGCCTGCGACGCCCAGACGGAGGCCCGCGGGCCGTGCCGGGGATGGAACGAGTTCTCCAACGCCGAGATCGCGCGCTTCTGCAACGACGTCCTCGGAGAGAACGTCGAGGTCATCGAGTAGCTGCCCGGCGGGGCGCGGACTCCGCCCGGCCTCTTCCGCGTCCCGGCGCGTTCCGCCGCCGCCGGGCGTCGAATCGGACCGCGCGAGCCGGGTTACGCGATCCGTCCCACGCTCGCGCTTCTCCAGGACCGCGCAGCGGTCTTCCCGGTCTCCGCCGCGATCCGCACCTTCTCGTCGTAGAAGCGATGCATGTTGTCTGCGATCGTCTCCAGGCAGTCCTCGACTGCGAAGTGGCCGGAGTCGAGGCGGTGCATCTCGGCCTCCGGCAGATCGGCGAGGTACGACTCGCCTCCCTCGGGAGTGAAGAAGATGTCGTTCTGGCCCCAGAAAATCAGCGTGGGTGGACGCCGGTTGCGCAGGAACGCCTGCCACTCCGGGTAACGGGCGACGTTCGTTCGGTAGTCGTAGAAGAGGTCGAGCTGCGCGCGTCGGGCGCCGGGACGTTCCATGAACCGGAAGTCCATGTTCCAGTTGTCGGGACTGATGCGCGAGAGGTCCCGGTGTCCGTGCTGATAGACGAGCCGGATGCCATCCAGACTCAGGAAAGGGAGGAGAGCCTCTTCCGTCTCCGTCGACCGGTTCTTCCACAGTGCGTTCCGGAGCCCGTCCCACGCGGCCGTGAAGCCGACTTCGTACGCGTTGGTGTTCTGGAGGGTCAACCACTCGGCCCAGTCCGGGTGTCGGTTCAGGATCCGGAAACCGACCGGGCCGCCGTAGTCCTGCATGAAAAGACCGAACCGGGTGAACCCGATCTGTTCGAGCCAGCGCTCGATCACCTCCGCGATGTGATCGAACGTGTAGGCGAAGCGAGCCGGGTCCGGCATGTCACTGTTCCCGAATCCCGGGTAGTCGGGAGACACGACGTGGAATCGGTCCGCCAGGGCAGGGATCAGATTGCGAAACTGGTGCGAGGATGCGGGGAAGCCGCCCAGCAGGACGAGCTTCGGGTGAGAGGAGTCCCCGGCCTCCCGATAAGAGATCGAGAGACCGTCGATATCAGAAAACTTGTAGCGGGTCACGTGGCGCCTCCTGGCTTTCCGCCCCGGGGGATTCCGGTCGGTGCATGACCCATGAGCGGACGCGACGCGAGGGTTCTTACTTCGAGTCGTCCGGGGGAAGGGACCGCAGGAAGGCGACGAGGCCTTCGGTGTCCTCCTTGCAGTCGGTACAACCGGCGAGATGGGCAGCCACCATGGGGAACAGCCGATCCGCGTCCCCGCCCCGCAGCACGGCCTCGGCGTACTCGTCGAGCACGTCGAAGGAGGCTTC
>DASUAD010000166.1:0-4374 GCA_035763965.1 Thermoanaerobaculia bacterium
GCCGTCCGGGAATCTCTGGGGGATGCCGTTGCGGATGCTGCTCGACGACGGCGTCGTCCGACACGACGACGTCGCGCTCGTCGGAGCGCGCAACCTCGATCCACCGGAGGTCGAATTCATGGCCGAGGCTGGAATCGACGACTCGCTCGAGCGGGCACTCGAGGGTGTCGACGCCGCGTACGTCGCGCTCGACCTCGACGTTCTCGATCCCGAGGAGGCCGACGTCTTCGTGCCCGAGCCGGACGGCCTTTCGGTGGCCGACGTCGTGACAGTCCTGCAGGATGCGCGCGCCCGATCCACGCTCGCCGGAATCGGGATCACGGGATTCCTGGCCACCGACCGAAACGTCGCAGTGATCACTCGCTCACTCGCCGCGGCGGGTTTCTGATCCACTGCGCATAAGATCCAGCGCATGTCTGCGGGGCAAGGGCGTGTCGACGTCGAGGTCGAGAGCAAACATCCCGACGAGTCACCCCAGGGAAAGGCGCATCCGAACACGTGTCCCGGGTGCGGCTCGCACTACCGGGACGAGGAGCTCGTCTCCACCCTGCGCGTGTGCCCCCAGTGTGGGCACCACTTTCGGGTACGAGCACGCGACCGCATCGAGCAGCTCGTCGACCCGGGAACCTTCGTCGAGGAGGATGCCGATCTCCGCTCCTCCGACCCGCTGGGGTTCTTCGATCTACGCCCGTACACGGAGCGCCTAGCGGAGGCGGAGGTCTCGACCGGGCTTGGTGACGCCATCGTCTGCGGGGCCGCCAGGATCGAACAGGAGGAATGCCGGCTCGCGGTCATGGACTTCGCCTTCATGGGCGGCTCGATGGGGAGCGTCGTCGGGGAGAAGTTCACCCGCGCGTGCGAGAGCGCCATTGCGGCGAACACGACGCTCGTATCGGTGTCGGCGTCCGGCGGCGCGCGGATGCAGGAGGGGATTCTTGCGCTGATGCAGCTTCCGAAGACGGTGTGTGCGATCGAGGAGCTCCACGACTCGGGCGGCGCTCTCCTGTCCGTGCTCACGCATCCCACGACGGGGGGCGTCCTCGCCAGCTATGCGAGTCTCGGCGATGTCGTCATTGCCGAGCCAGGGGCGCTCATGTCGTTCGCGGGTCCGCGGGTGGTCTCACAGACGACCCGTGAGAAGCTGCCCGATGACTTCGGGCTCGCCGAGTCGAACTTCCGTTTCGGCCATCTGGACGGGATCGTTCCGCGCTCGGAACTGCGCTCTACGCTCGGCCGCCTCCTGCGCTTGTTCCGGAAGAGCTGAGGAGCACTAGGTGCCCAGCGATGCCGAGAGTCGGCTGCGCGAGCGACTTAGTAAGCTCGGCAGCATGAAGCTCCTCCGCGGGACGAAGCTCACAGGCGAGCTCGACCGGCTGCAGGACCAGCTGGAGCGCCTACGGGCCGAGCCGACGGCGGAGGACATCTGGCGCTCAGTCGAGCTCGCGCGTCACCAGGACCGGCCCTACACGCTCGACTACGTCGAACGGATGTTCGAGGACTTCTTCGAGCTCCACGGCGACCGCGGCCGAGCCGACGATCCGGCCCTCGTCTCCGGCATCGGGAAGCTGGGTGACCGTACCGTCGTGCTGGTTGGGCACCAGACGGGCCGCGATCTCAAGGAGCGGTCGAAGCGGAACTTCGGCATGGCGTATCCCGAGGGCTACAGGAAGGCGATGCGAGCGATGGCTCTGGCCGATCGGCACGGATTTCCTCTGATCACCATGGTCAACACGCCCGGCGCGTATCCCGGCGTTGCGGCCGAGCAGCATGGTCAGGGAGGGGCGATCGCGCGCTCGCAGGCGGCGATGGCGCGACTTTCGGTTCCGACGATTGCGTGCATCATCGGTGAGGGCGGCTCGGGGGGCGCCGTCGCGATTGCGGTCGCGGATCGCGTGCTCATGCAGGAGAACGCGATCTACTCGGTGATCTCCCCCGAGGGGTGTGCCGCGATCCTCTGGCGGGACGCGGCCGAGGCTCGGAAAGCCGCAGCCGCGTTCAAACCGGACGCGGCTCACTGTCTCGAGCTCGGTGTGATCGATGCAATCGTTATCGAGCCCGAGGGAGGTGCTCACACCGAACCCGACGCCGCCGCAAAACTGCTGGAAATGGGCATAGTCGAAGCGCTCGAGGAGATCGAAGCTCTCGATCCCACGGAGCGCCGCCGCCAACGACGCGCGAAGTACCGGATCATGGGCGTTCTGGCGTCGGCTTGATCGCAGTTTTCGTCTATCCACACGTTCCACAGGCTTATCCCCGACGCGTGAAAGGGTTCTGAGCAGGGAAAAGACACGCCGTGCAGCCGGTTGGTGAAGGTAGCGTTGCGTTTCGGGCGACAATCCACAGGGTGAGCCTCGATGAGTACCGGCGCCGCCGGGTACCGAGTCGGACGCCCGAGCCCTTCGGAGACGGAGCCGCTTCCGGAGACCGGCCGCGGTTCGTCATTCAGCGACACGCGTCGCGTCGATTGCACTACGACTTCCGGCTCGAGCGCAACGGAGCCCTGGCCAGCTGGGCCGTGCCGAAGGGCGTTCCGCTTCGCCCTGGCGAACGACACCTCGCTGTTCACGTCGAAGACCATCCGCTCGAGTACGCGGACTTCGAGGGAACGATCCCCCCGGGTGAGTACGGTGCCGGGACAGTCGAGATCTGGGACAGCGGCCGCTACGAGCTCGTGGAGGAGAAGCGCGACGGCGGGCTCACGGTGCGGCTTTACGGACGTCGACTCGACGGAGTGTGGACGCTCGTACCCGCTCACTTGGACGGCGATCCGAAGAACTGGCTCCTTCTGCGGAAGGATGCGGCGGACGAGCGTGGCGTGCGGTACGCGCCGATGCTCGCGACGAGCTCCGACGCCCTTCCGAGCGGTGACGGTTGGGTGTACGAGCCGAAGTGGGACGGATACCGAGCCATCGTCACCCTCTCGGGAGCGGAGGTCACGCTCACGAGCCGGAACGGAAACGACCTCACGGAGCGGTTTCGCGAGGTCGCGCGGGCGGCCGCTCGCGGGATCGGCTCGTCCGACGCCGTGCTCGACGGGGAGATCTGTGCTCTCGACGAGCAGGGGCGAGCGCGGTTCTCGCTGCTCCAGGAGGGCGGCGGAGTCCTCTCCTTGGTGCTGTTCGACCTTCTCGAGCTCGACTCCGAGCCGCTCTTCGAGGAACCTCTTCGCGAGCGCAGGAAGCGCCTCGAGAGTCTCGTTCGCGAGGGTGGGCAGGTTCTCGTCTCACCGCAATTCGACGACGGCGAAGCGCTCCTCGCCGCGGCCCGAACTCAAGAGCTGGAAGGGGTCGTCGCAAAGCGTCTCGATTCGACGTACCGCCCCGGTAGACGATCCACCGATTGGCACAAGGTGAAGCTGCGCCAGACGCAGGAGGTCGTCGTGGTCGGGTACACGCGTGGCCAGGGGCGACGCTCCGGTGGTTTCGGTGCGCTCGTGGTCGCGGTTCACGAGGCGGGGGGCCTTCGCTGGGCCGGAAACGTCGGGACCGGCTTCAGCGACGCCGAGATCGAGCGGCTGTGCGGGCTCCTGAAACCCCTCGAGCGCGAGGTATCGGCGCTCGCAGAGGTCCCGAAGATGCCGCGTGTGCGACGATCCGATGTCGTCTGGGTCGAGCCGCGACTCGTTGCCGAGGTCGAGTTCACCGAATGGACGCACGAGCGCCGGCTTCGAGCGCCGGTCTACGTCCGAATGCGAGAGGACAAGCCCGCGCGCGAAGTACGCCGCGAACGAGCGGCGCTGCCGCCGGTGCTGAAACGTGGTCGGCGAGAGCTCCGACTCTCGAACCTCGACAAGCCGTTCTGGTCGGAGGAGGGGATCACCAAGGGTGATCTGATCGCGTACTACCGCGACATCGCAGACGTCCTGGTACCGCACCTGCACGGCAGGCCGTTCACGATGAAGCGGTACCCGGACGGCTGGCAGGGCAAGAACTTCTTCCAGAAGCAAGCTCCTTCCCACATGCCGCCGTGGATCCGGCGCGCGCCGTTCCCCGCCTCGACGCGAGAAGGCGAGAAGAAGATCATCGACTACGCGCTCGTGAACGACGAGCTGGCGCTCCTGTGGATGGCCAACATGGGGTGCATCGACTTGCACACGTGGGCGTCCCGTGCCGACAAGCCTGAGAAGCCGGACTGGGTGATGTTCGATCTCGATCCTTCCGAAGGCGTCGGCTTCGAGGAGGTGATCGAGGTCGCCCGCCTCGTCAGGCAGATCCTCGACCTTCTCGAGCTCGAGAGCTTCCCGAAGACGTCGGGCTCGCGAGGCATTCACGTGCTCGTCCCCATTGCACGACGCCATTCCTTCGCCGACGTCAGGCACTTTGCCGCCATCGCCGCGAGCGCGCTCGCGCGTGCGCACCCGGGTCTCGTGACGAC
>DASUAD010000167.1:0-4045 GCA_035763965.1 Thermoanaerobaculia bacterium
TTCGGAGAGGCCGTAGCTGCGGGCCGTATCGACGAGGCCGATCCCGAGGTCGAGGACGGAGTGGAGCAGAGCCTCGGCTTCGCGTTCGGAGAGCGAGGGGTCGCCCGCGACGCCGGCCCCGAATCCGAGCGCCGGAACCGCGAGCCCGGTCTTTCCGAAGGAGCGCCTCGCCGGCGCGGCGCTCACGATCCTCCCGCGTGTTTCGGGAGGCGTCCGGTCAGCTCCGCGAGACGGCGGAGCCGCGCGTTGCGGTCGTTCAAGAAGTCCTCTTCCCGGGTGCGCCAGCCCCAGTTGCCTTCCGCGACGGCCGGATTGTTCATGCGCGCCTCGCTGCCGAGGCCGAAGACGTCCTGCAGCGGCACGATCGCCCGGTCGGCGACCGAGGAGTAGGCCGCGCGGATCAGGTCCCACTCGATCTCGGCGCCCGTCGTTCCGAGGTAGTCGCGGGCTCGACCCTGCGCCTCTCGATCGAGCGTCCCCCACCAGCCCCGCGTCGTGTCGTTGTCGTGCGTCCCCGTGTAGACGACGGCGTTTGGACCGTGGCGGTGCGGAAGGTACGGGTTGTCCGCCTCCGAGAAGGCGAACTGGAGGACCTTCATCCCCGGCAACCCGAGCTTCGCGAGGAGGCGCTTCACATCCGGGGTGATCGTTCCCAGGTCTTCGGCGACGAGTGGGACCTTTCCGAGCGCGCGGCGGACGGCGTCGAACAGCTTCCGCCCCGGACCGGGCACCCAGCGTCCGTTGACGGCGGTGGTCTCGCCGGCCGGCACGGCCCAGTAGGCCGCGAAGGCGCGGAAGTGGTCGAGCCGGACGATGTCCGTCAGCCGGAAGGCGGCGCGAAGCCTCTCGACCCACCACGCGTATCCGTGCTCCGCCATCCGGTCCCAGCGGTACAGCGGGTAACCCCAGAGCTGACCGGTCGCGCTGAAGTAGTCGGGCGGCACGCCGGCGACCTCGATTGGACGGCCTTCGGCGTCGAGCTCGAAAAGATCCCGATGCGTCTCGATGTCAACGCTGCCGGGCGCGACGTAGATCGGAACGTCGCCGAAGAGCGCGATGCCGCGGCGGCGGGCCTCCCAGCGCAGCTGCTCCCACTGCCGGAAGAACGTGAGCTGGAGGAACTCCTGATACTCGACCTCTTCGGCAAGCTCCGCCCGATCGCCTCCGCCGCCGGTCGCGAGCCGCGCGGCGAAGAGCGACCAGTCGGCGAGCCAGTGCTCCTGCTCGGGTGCGCGGCGAAATCGCTCGAGCTCCTCGCGCACGCGTGCCGAGCCGGAGGCCTGGCTCCACGCCTTCCGCAGGAACGCCTCCTTCCACTCGCGGACAGGCTGCCAATCGACCCGATCGGCCGGGAATTCGGGCACGCCGTCGAGCGCCGAGTCGGGCGCGAGGCCGTCCTCCACGAGCTTTTCCGGGGAAATCAGGAGCGGGTTGCCCGCGAATGCCGAAAGCGAGCCGTAGGGCGATGCGCCGCCGCCGGTCGGCCCCAGCGGCAGCACCTGCCAGATCGTCTGACCCGCGGACGCGAGCCAGTCGAGGAACCGCTCCGCCATCGGGCCGACGTCGCCGATCCCGAACCGCCCGGGCAGCGAGGTCGGATGGAGCAGGATTCCCGCGGCTCGGTCAGTCACGATGATCACCCCTCTCCCCCCGGGAGAGGGGCCGGGGGTGAGGGGGTTGGGAGCGCCGTGCGGCGCTCACGCCCCTTCGGGCGCCAGCTGCTGCAACCGCTCGTTCTTCGCCGCGAGCCGCCGCTCGGCCGCGGGGATGTAGCACAGCTCGAGGTATTGAGTCGCCATTCGGTCCGACGAGAAGATGCGGGCGATCCGCGTCGCGGAGAACACCATCTTCTCGACCCAGCTCTGCGGGACGCCGTTCTCGTCTCGCTCGAAGAACAACGGCACGATCTGCCCTTCGAGCGTCGAATAGAGCGCTTCGGCTGCCGGCTCGTCGCCGGATTCGTCGGTCGCTTCCCCGATGACGAACCCGGCCTCCTCGTGCGGCGCCTCGTCCCACCATCCGTCGAGAACCGACGCGTTCAGGCCGCCGTTCATCGCGGCTTTCATGCCGGAAGTTCCGGAGGCCTCGTGCGGGCGGATCGGGTTGTTCAGCCAGACGTCGCATCCGGCCACGAGAGCGCGCGCGATGCCCATATCGTACTCGGGCAGGAAGACGACCCGACCGCGGAAGTCGGGGCTCTCGGCGAAACGCACGATCTCGCGCAGGAGCTCTTTGGCGGGGTCGTCCTGCGGGTGCGACTTGCCGGCGAAGACGAGCTGGATCGGCCGGGAGTCGAGCAGCCGCTTCAATCGGGGAGGATCCCGGAAAATCAGCGTTGCCCGCTTGTAAGTCGCGAATCGGCGGGCGAATCCGATCGTCAGCGCCCGCGTATCGAGCACGCGTCCCGCGGCCTCGATCTCCTCTCCCGACGCCCCGGCTTCCCGCTTCCAGGCGATGAGGCGCTCGCGGCACAAGGCCACCAGCCGCGCACGGAGCCGCTCGTGCGTCCGCCAGAGCTCCGCGCGGGCCTCCGCACCCGCGTTCTCGGGGATCCGCAGCATCGCGATCTCGGGATCGGTCCACGTCGGACGGTGGACGCCGTTCGTGATCGAACGGATCCGGACGTCCACGTCCGCTAGCTCGGGAAGGAGCTCGAGCCAGAGGCGCCGCGACACCTTTGCGTGAAGCTGCGAGACCGCATTCGCGAAGGAGGAGTTCCTCAGGGCGAGGACGGCCATCGAGAACGGCTCGCCCTCCCGCTCCGGCACTTCCCGGCCGAGCCGCATCAGCTCCTCGACCGAGATCCGGCAGTCGCGCGCCACGCCGGAAAGGTACTTCTCGATCAGCGGAGCGGGGAAGCGGTCGATCCCGGCAGGGACGGGCGTGTGGGTCGTGAAGACGTTTCCCGCCGCCGCCTCCTCTCTCGCCTCCGCGAGTGTGTATCCCTCCTCCGCGACGAGCTGCCGGACCTTCTCGAGCCCTGCAAAGGCCGCGTGTCCTTCGTTGATGTGCCGGATCGTCGGCGACAGGCCGAGCCTGTGGAGCGCCTTCATCCCGCCGATTCCGAGCGTGATCTCCTGTCGGATGCGCGTCTCCTGATCACCCGAATACAGTCGGGAGGTGAGGTCCCGGTCTTCCGGACGGTTCTCGGAGAGGTCGGAGTCGAGGAGGTAGAGCGGTACGCGGCCGACCTTCGCGAGCCGTACGAGGAGGCGAACGGGATGATCTCCGAGCTCGAACTCGACGATGGGCGGTTCCCCGTCCGGAGTGGGAGCCAGAGAGATCGGGAGCTCGTCCACGTCGAATGGCGGGTTCTCTTCGCGCTGCCATCCGTCCGGAGTCAGAAGCTGCCGGAAGTACCCTTCCCGATAGAAGAGCCCGACCCCGACGAGCGGGAGCCCGAGATCGCTCGCCGACTTCAGCATGTCGCCGGCGAGAACTCCCAGGCCGCCCGAATAAATCGGGAGAGCCTCCGTCACTCCGAACTCGGCCGAGAAGTACGCGATCCGGTCGCCCCGCGCCCACAGGCTGCGGATCCCCGGATGGATGGGATGCGCGGCGTCCTCCAGGGCGAGGTCCGCGGCGATCCCTTGTAGCGTGAAGAGGAACACCGGATCGGCGGCCGCGGCGTCCAGGCGCGCGGGCTCGATGCGACGCAGGAACGACGCCGGGTTTCCGCGAACGGCGCGCCAGAGGCCCGGATCGAGCGAAGAAAAGAGAGCCCGGATCGAGGGACGCCACATCCAGCGCAGGTCCCGGGAAAGCGCGAAGAGCGGCGTCAGGTTCGACGGAAGGCCGGAGGCCCCGAGCTCCTTCCTCAATGCTTCCATCGACTCGCTCGAGGATACCAGACCGATCCCGCCCGCGTCTCCGGCTAGCTCGGCAGGACCGCCGCCGATGGCGAATGGGGCGCCCGCAGCGTCCGATAGAGCTCGGAGGCGTCCGGTCGGTTGCCCGAGGCGCTGCGGACGCGTTCGAGAAGCCGAAGGAACAGAGGCTCGATCGACCCTCCGAGGTGCTCTTCCGCGAGCTCGAGCGCGCGCGC
>DASUAD010000168.1:0-2189 GCA_035763965.1 Thermoanaerobaculia bacterium
CGGTGGAGTCCTTCCCGACGACGCCTTCGTAGCCGCCCTTTCTCGCCTGCTCGTACGCTTTCAGGCCGTTGGCAGCGAGGCGGCGCGCCGGGATCAGGCGGTCGGTGTCGCCGATCGCCTCTTCGACGGCCTGGCGTCGAACGGGCAGCCGTTCGTTGCGCAGGTCGCGTCCGTTGCGGTAGAGGCAGTCGAAGACGGCGTAGACGTACGGGACGTCACCCCGCTGGAGAAGCTGGAACCGGGAGACGAGCTTGCGGTCGAAGGCCACCGCCTCTCCGTCCAGGAGGAGTGTCGGGTCCGGGAGCCGCTCGAGCGCCCGCGCGATGTCGGAAAAGGTCGCCGTCCGGTCCTTCGCGTTGCGGGAGTAGAGGGTGACCCGGTCCCCCTCCTTGTACGCCAGGATGCGGTAGCCGTCGTACTTCTCCTCGTACACCCAGCCCGGATGGTGAAACGGCTCGGGCACGAGCGTTGCGAGCATCGGCCGCACGCGGAAGGGAATGCGCTCCGCGGATGCGCGGGCCGCCCGGCCGCGCGCGCTCACCCTCCCGCCCTCACGAACCCGCCCGGTTGGACTTCCAGACCGACTTTCGCCCGCCGCGCTTCGGCGGCGCGAGGAGCTCCGGGTTCTTGAGCAGTTTCTTGATCAGCGCCGGCGGATCGCCGGTCGCGGCCTTCACGATGTCTCCCCCCTCGTCGCGCGCGATCTCGGCGAGGATCCGCCGGGAGACCACCGAGCGCGGCTCCTTTTCGGCGACGTCGTCTTTCGTCGCGTACTCGTCCCGATGCTTGATGAGGAGCCAGGGGGGACGGCCTCCTTCGCGAGCCCGGATCCGCACGAGCACCCAGGAGCCGTGCAGCTTCCTGCCGGAGAGAGTGAACTTGAGGTCTCCTTTCTTCAGCGCGGCGTCCACGTCGGAGACTTCCGGGGTCCACGTCCCCTGGTCCCAGATCATCACGGTGCCGCCGCCGTACTCCCCTTCCGGGATGATGCCCTCGAACTTCGCGTACTCGATCGGATGATCTTCGGTCGGCATCGCCATCCGCTTGATCGACGGATCGAGCGAAGGCCCCTTGGGCACGGCCCACGAGAGCAACACGCCCTTCCACTCGAGGCGGAAGTCGTAGTGGAGCGCGGTCGCGCGGTGCTTCTGGATGACGTAGGAGAGTTTCTTCGTTCGTCGCGGAGCTTTTCCTCCCGCCGGCTCCGCGGTGACGTCGAAGCGCCGCTTCTTGCGATATTCGGTGAGCGCCACGCGTGCTGATTGTGCAAAGGCGGTGCCCCGACCGCCGCGACGGTTGACTATAAACTCTTCTCAGTGCGAAACATCGTGGCCTGGATCATGGCCGTCGAGATCCTCGGTCTCGCGGTCCTGCCCCTCCTGCGCGCGTTCTTCGGTAACCGGCGCGACGCGGCGCTCCTGTCCCGGCCGATCGGGCTCGCGCTGACCGGATGGCTGGCGTGGGCGCTTTCGCTCGTCCTTCCCTTCGGCTTCTCCCGCGGGACCATCCTCCTCTCGCTCCTCGTCCTCGTCGGAGTCTCCCTCCTGTCGAGGCGTCTTACGGGGAAGACCTCGGGCCCTTTCTGGGCGGCGGACGAGACGCGGGGGGCACGGTTCTTCTGGATTCCGACCGCGGTGTTCCTGGTCGTGCGCGCCGCGGTTCCCGAGATCCTGGGTGCGGAAAAGTTCATGGACCTGGCGTTCTTCAACTCCCTGCTGCGCGGGCCCGACATGCCGCCCGTCGACCCCTGGATGGCGGGCAGGACGATCAACTACTACTACTGGGGATATCTGCTCGCAGCGACCCTCGCGAAGGCGGCCTTCGTGAACGCGTTCGTCGCCTACAACCTGGCCGTCGCGACGTTCGCCGGGTTCACTTTCGCGGCGGCGGCGTGCCTCGGGTTCCGTCTCTCCCGAGGCCGGACCGGCGCGGCCGTCGCGGCCGGCTTCGTCGGCGTTTTCGCGGGTAACCTGATGGGAGCCCTGGACGCATGGGCCCACCCGTTCGCGAAAGACTTCGACTACTGGCATGCCTCGCGGGTGATCGGCTCCGGCGACACCATCAACGAGTTCCCTTTCTTCACCTTCTTTCACGCCGACCTGCACCCTCACCTGCTCGCGTTTCCCTTCTTCGTCGCCGCGTTCCCGCTGGCGGACCGGTGGATCGAAACGGGTCCCGGCGAACCCGAA
>DASUAD010000169.1:0-4070 GCA_035763965.1 Thermoanaerobaculia bacterium
GCTCGAGCGGCTCGCGGCCGGCGTGCCGGACTGGTCGGGAGGGACGAGGATCGGAGAGTGCCTCTCCGAGTTCGTCGCGCGCTACCAGGACGCGATGGTCGACTCGAAGACCGTCGTCCTGATCTTCAGCGACGGCCTGGATCGGGGGGACACCGCGCTTCTCGCCTCCGCAATGCGCTCTCTGCACGCGAAAGCGAGGAAAGTCATCTGGCTGAACCCGCTGCTCTCCGACCCGCGGTACGAGCCGACCGCCCGGGGAATGAAGGCGGCGCTTCCATACGTCGACCACTTCGTGCCCGCGCACGACCTGGCCTCCCTGGAAAGGCTTCTGCCCGAGCTTTCGGCGGCCTGACATGGGAATGCAGATCGAGAAGTCCTTCGTGATCCACGCGCCGCTGGCGGCCGCCTGGGAGTTCCTGACCGATCCGCACCGGGTGGTGCGCTGCCTGCCCGGGGCGGCGATCACCGAACAGGTCGACGAGCGCACCTGGGCCGGCACGATCACGGTCAAAGTCGGGCCGGTGGCGGCGAGCTACAGGGGGAAGGTCCGATTCGAACGCCTCGATCCGGCGACGCACACGGCGGAGATCGTCGCGTCGGGCCAGGACGTCCGGGGCAAGGGGGGCGCCGACATGCGCATGACGAGCCGGCTGACCCAGCGCTCCCCCGGGGAAACCGAGGTCGCGGCGACGTCGCAGGTCAACGTCACGGGAATCCTGGCGCAGTTCGGGCGCGGGATGATCCAGGACGTCAGCGATCAGATGTTCGGGAAGTTCACGGCTGCCATGCGGGCGGAGCTCGAGTCGGCGGGCGGCGGGTCCGGCGTCGGAGCCGACGGGACGCCGCAGCCGGCGCGGAGCGAAGCGGAACCCGTCGCGCCTCCGATCGACGTCGTGTCATTCAGTGCGGGCGTCGTCGGGCGCGCCGCGGCGCGGGGGCTCCGCCGCCCCGTCTTCTGGGCGGCGGCTGTCCTGCTCGCTCTCCTCGTTTACTTGATCTGGTTGCGGTCGCGATAGCGGCGTAAAGGGAAGGGAGGCTTCATGATTCCGGCTGCATTCGATTACCACTCCCCGAAGACCCTGGCGGAGGCTTTCGCCCTGCTCGCGCAGTACGGCGAGGAGGCCAAGGTCCTCTCGGGGGGCCAGAGTCTCCTGCCGCTCCTGAAGCTGCGCCTGGGAGCTGCGGGTCACCTGGTGGACATCGGACGAATACCGGGGCTCGAGTACATCCGGGAGGAGGGCGGTTTTCTCAAGATCGGCGGGAGGACGCGGGAAGCGGCTCTGGAGCACTCGGATCTGATCCGATCGAAATACCCCATCCTCGCGGACACCGCCGCCGTCATCGCCGATCCGATCGTGCGGAACCTGGCGACGGTCGGAGGAAACCTCGCCCACGGCGACCCTGCCAACGACCATCCGGCGACGATGCTGGCGCTCCAGGCAAAGGTGATCGCGACGGGGCCGAAGGGGGAGCGGACGATCCCGATCGACGAGTTCTTCACGGGCATCTTCTCGACCGCGCTCGCCGGCGACGAGATCCTAACCGAGATCCGCATTCCCGTCCCGCCGCCCGGCAGCGGCGGCGCCTACGTCAAGCTCGAAAGGAAGGTCGGGGACTTCGCCACGGCCGCCGCCGCGGCCCAGGTCACCCTCGCCGGGGACGGAACGGTCCGGCGCGCCGGGATCGGTCTGACCGCCGCGGGGCCGATCCCGATCGAGGCGGTGGAGGCCGAGCGGTTCCTGGCCGGGAAGAAGCCCGACGACGCGGCGATCAAGGAAGCCGCGCGTCTTTCCGCGGCGGCGACGTCGCCCAACCCCGACCGCCGCGGCTCCGTCGAGTACAAGCGCGAGATGGCGCGGGTTCTGACCGCGCGCGCTCTCTCCAAAGCGGTCGAAAGGGCGGGAGGAAAGTAGAGATGGCGAAACACCCGATCCGCGTCACGGTCAACGGGAGCCCCCGGGAGGCCGAGGTCGAGTCCCGGCTGCTCCTCGTTCACTTCCTGCGCGAGGTCCTGCGGCTGACGGGAACCCACATCGGCTGCGACACGACGCACTGCGGGGCGTGCACGGTGCTGCTCGACGGAACGCCGGTCAAGTCCTGCACCGTGCTCGCCGTTCAGGCCGACGGTCGCGAAGTCATGACCGTCGAAGGCCTCGAGAAGGACGGCCAGCTGCACCCGATCCAGGACGGGTTCATGCAGGAGCACGGTCTCCAGTGCGGTTACTGCACGCCCGGCATGATGATGACGGGCTACGCGCTCCTGAAGGAGAACGGCAACCCGAGCGAGGGAGAGATCCGGCAGGCGATCTCCGGCAACCTCTGCCGCTGCACCGGGTACGTCAACATCGTCAAGTCCGTGCAGTACGCCGCGGACAAGCTGCGGTCGTAGGAGGAGTGATGGCACCCCGAACGTCACCCGAAGTCAGCGGGATGGGCCACTCGATGAAGCGTAAGGAAGATCCGCGCTTCATCCGGGGACAGGGCCGCTACGTCGACGACATCGAGCTCCCCGGCATGCTTTACCTCGACATCGTCCGGAGCCCTTTCGCGCACGCAAGAATCAACAAGATCGACACGGAGAAGGCTCTCAAGGTGCCGGGGGTTCTCGCCGTGATCACGGGAGAGACCCTGGCGCAGTACAACCTCCACTGGATGCCGACTCTGATGTCGGACACCCAGATGGTCCTGCCGACCGAGAAGGTCATGTACCAGGCGCAGGAGGTGGCCGGAGTCATCGCGACCAGCCGCTACGCCGCGGCCGACGGCGTCGAGGCGGTCGAGGTCGACTACGACCCTCTCCCGGTGGTCGTCGATCCTTTCAAGGCGCTGGAGCCGGGCGCTCCGGTTCTGCGCACCGACAAGAAGGACAAGAAAGACAACCGCATCTTCCACTGGGAGGCGGGAGACCGCGCGGCCACGGATCGGGCCTTCGCCGGCGCGGACGTCGTCGTCAAGCAGGACATGTACATCCCGCGCATCCACGTCGCGTCGATCGAGACCTGCGGCTGCGTGGCGGACTTCGACCGCGTCCGGGGCAAGCTCACCGTTTACATGACGACGCAGGCTCCCCATGCGATCCGGACGGTCATCGCGCTCGTGGCCGGGCACGTCGGCCTTTCGGAGGAGAAGATCCGGGTCATTTCCCCCGACATCGGCGGAGGGTTCGGCGGCAAGGTCCCGGTCTATCCCGGATACGTGATCGCCATCGCGGCGTCCGTCGTGATCGGCAAGCCCGTCAAGTGGATCGAGGACCGGATGGAGAACCTCCAGGCCGACTCCTTCGCGCGCGACTATCACATGACGGCGGAGCTCGCGGCGCGGAAGGACGGGACGATGACGGCGCTGCGAATCAAGACGGTCGCCGACCACGGTTACGCCGACGCCGCAGCGAACCCGTCGAAGTTCCCGGCGGGTCTCTTCTCGATCTGCACGGGCTCCTACGACCTGAAGAACGCGTTCACCGAGGTCGACGGCGTCTACACGAACAAGCCGCCGGGCGGCATCGCATACCGCTGCTCGTTCCGGGTCACGGAGGCGGCCCACGCGATCGAGCGGGTGACCGACGTCCTCGCCCAGGAGCTGAAGATGGATCCGGCCGAGCTGCGGCTGAAGAACTTCATCCCGGCGGAGAAGTTCCCCTACAAGTCCGCGCTCGGCTGGGAGTACGACAGCGGCAACTACGCCGGGGCGCTCAAGAAAGCGATGGACAAGATCGGCTACGCGGAGCTGCGCAAGGAACAGGCGGAGAAGAGGAAGCGCGGGGAGCTCATGGGGATCGGCCTCTCCTGTTTCACGGAGATCGTCGGCGCGGGCCCGTCCAAGCACTTCGACATCCTCGGGATCAAGATGTTCGACTCGGCAGAAATCCGCGTCCACCCGACCGGCAAGGCGACGGCGCGGTTCGGGACCAAATCGCAGGGTCAGGGGCACGAGACCACCTACGCGCAGATCGTGGCCGAGGAGCTCGGCATCCCGGCCGCCCACGTCGAGGTCGAGGAGGGAGACACCGACACCGCGCCGTACGGCCTGGGGACTTACGCGAGCCGCTCGACGCCGGTCGGGGCCGCCGC
>DASUAD010000170.1:0-2025 GCA_035763965.1 Thermoanaerobaculia bacterium
GGGCGAGGAGGAGGCCTACCGGCTCGACGTGGACCCGCGCGAGCTGGACTCCAGACCCGGAGAGGTGCCGCCCGAGCTGCGCGAGATCGCGTTCCGGGAGCTCGAAAGCGTGGAGCACCACGAGCTGACCGCGGAGGAGGAGGCGGCTGTCGCGAAGCGGCTCGCCGACCTCGGCTACCTCTAGGACCTTGGCCTCGCTCGGCACGTTCTACGAGCGGATGTTCTTCATCCGCCGCTTCGAGGAGACACTCCTCGACCTCTTCTCCCTCGGGAAGCTCGTCGGGACGACGCACACCTACATCGGGCAGGAGGCGAACGCCGTCGGCCTCATCGCGCACCTCGACCCGGATCGCGACGTCGTCTTTTCCAACCACCGCTGTCATGGCCACTACCTCGCGTTCACGGACGACGCCTTCGGGCTGCTCTGCGAGGTGATGGGGAAGGCGCCCGGAGTCTGCGGCGGCAAGGGAGGTAGCCAGCACCTGTGCAAGGGCAACTTCTACTCGAACGGCGTCCTCGGGAGCATCGTCCCCGTCGCGACCGGGATCGCGCTCGCGGAGAAGAAGAAAGGAACCGGAGCCGTCTCCACCGTCTTCCTTGGTGACGGAACGCTCGGCGAGGGCGTGACCTACGAGTCGTTGAACATGGCGTCGCTCTGGCAGCTCCCGGTCCTCTTCGTCGTCGAGAACAACCATTACGCGCAGTCGACTCCCGTCGAGCTCGGGCTCGCAGGCTCGATTGCGGCTCGCGGAGCCGCCTTCGGACTGGAGACCGCGGAGCTCGACACGACGGACGTCGAGGTGACTTACGAGGCTGCCGGGAGGGCCGTCGAGCGCGTTCGCGAGACGAACGCGCCGTTCTTCCTCGTTCTCCACACGTATCGCTTCAGCCCTCACTCGAAATCGGACGATCAGCGCGATCCGGCCGAGATCGAGGAGCGCCGCACCCGTGATCCGCTGAAGATCGCCGGCGCGCGCATCGGCGACGGCGAGCGCCGCACGATCGAGGAGCGCTGCGAGCGGCGGCTCGCCGAGACCGTCGAAGCCGCGGATGCCGCTCCCGCCGCTACTCCGGAGGCCGCGTGACGGCGACTCAGAAGCGCTGCGTCCAGGTTCTGAACGAGACGCTGCACGAGCTCTTCGCCTCGCGCGACGACGTCTTCCTCCTCGGCGAGGACATCCTCGACCCCTACGGTGGCGCGTTCAAGGTGTCGCATGGTCTGAGTGCCGCGTACCCGGACCGCGTCATCACGACGCCGATCAGCGAGGCGTCGCTGTTCGGAGTCGCCGCGGGAATGGCTCTCCGCGGACAGCGGCCGATCCTAGAGATCATGTTCGGCGACTTCATCGCGCTCGGGTTCGACCAGGTGGTCAACGGGATCTCGAAGTTCCGGGAGATGTACGACGACCAGGTGACCGTGCCGCTCGTGGTGCGCACGCCGATGGGTGGGCGTCGCGGATACGGGCCGACGCACAGTCAGTCGCTGGAGAAGCTCCTCCTGGGCGTCCCCAACATCCATGTCGTCTCCGCGAGCGAGTGCCACGACCTGCGCGGCCTTCTGACGAGCGCCGTCGAGGACGAGCAGCCGGTCTTCTTCATCGAGAACAAGCTCATGTACGGCCGCCTCAATCGGCGTGCCGAGGGCGGTCACGTCGACCAGCTCGCCGTTCGGGAGAGCGGTGGCCCGTATCCGGCTCTCACGTTCTCGGGCTCCGATTTCACCGACGCCTCTGCGACCATCGTGACCTACGGCGGCATGGTCCCCGTCGTCCTCGACGCCGTCACCGAGCTGATCCTCGAACACGAGATCTTCTGTGAGGTGGTCGCTCTGTCGCAGCTTCTGCCTCTGGAGCTCGATGCGGTTCTCGAGTCGGTCGCCCGCACCGGGGCGCTCGTCACCGCCGAGGAGGGAACGCTCACGGGAGGCTTCGGTGCCGAGATCGCGGCGCGGGTGCAGGAGATTGCCTGGAGCGGTCTCCGCGCGCCCGTCAGGCGCGTCGCGGCGCGCGACGGGATCATTCCCTC
>DASUAD010000171.1:0-2139 GCA_035763965.1 Thermoanaerobaculia bacterium
TCCGCGCGACAGTTTCGCGAATCAGCGCCCTCACCCCCGGCCCCCTCTCCCGGGGGAAGAGGGTGCAACCTTCGGCGATCTCGTAGCGCCTACGCTGCCTCTTTCGCCATCCTCGCGGCCTTTTCCCGCGCCTCCTCGATCGTGCCGACCATGAAGAATGCCTGCTCGGGGATGTCGTCGCACTTGCCCTCGACGATCTCCTTGAAGCCCTTGATCGTGTCGGCGATCTTCACGTAGCGCCCTTCGAGACCCGTGAACTGCGCTGCCACGAAGAACGGCTGCGACAGGAACTTCTGGATCTTTCGCGCACGGGCGACCGTGAGCTTGTCGTCGTCGGAAAGCTCGTCGATGCCGAGGATCGCGATGATGTCCTGCAGATCCTTGTACTTCTGCAGGACCGCCTGGACGGCGCGGGCGGTCGCGTAGTGCTCTTCGCCGACGATCCGGGGCGTCAGGATCTTCGACGTCGAGGCGAGCGGGTCGACGGCCGGATAGATGCCGAGCTCCGCGATCTGCCGCGAGAGAACGGTCGTCGCGTCGAGATGCGCGAACGCCGTCGCCGGAGCGGGGTCGGTCAGGTCGTCGGCGGGAACGTAGATCGCCTGGACCGAAGTCACCGAACCCTTCTTCGTCGACGTGATTCGTTCCTGCAGCTCGCCCATTTCGGTCGCGAGGTTCGGCTGGTAGCCGACGGCCGACGGCATCCGTCCCAGGAGCGCCGAGACTTCCGATCCCGCCTGCGTGAACCGGAAGATGTTGTCGATGAAAAGAATGACGTCCTTGCCTTCGACGTCGCGGAAGTACTCGGCGACGGTGAGGCCGGACAGGCCGACCCGCAGACGAGCGCCCGGAGGCTCGGTCATCTGTCCGTAGATCAACGCGGCTTTCGACTTCTTCGGGTCGCCGGGCGTGATGACGCCGGACTGCGTCATCTCGAGATAGAGGTCGTTGCCTTCGCGTGTCCGCTCGCCGACGCCCGAGAACACCGAGTACCCGCCGTGGTGGATCGCGACGTTGTTGATCAGCTCGAGGACGATGACGGTCTTGCCGACGCCGGCGCCGCCGAAGAGGCCCGTCTTGCCCCCCTTCGAGTAGGGCTCGAGCAGATCGATGACCTTGATACCGGTCTCGAACATCTCGACCTCGGTCGACTGGTCCTCGTAGCGCGGCGGCTCCCGGTGGATCGGCCAGCGTTCCTTCGCCTTGACCGGGCCGAGCCCGTCGACCGGCTCGCCGACGACGTTCAGGATTCGTCCGAGCGTTTCCTCGCCCACCGGCATGGTGATCGGCGCCCCGGTATCGACCGCCTTCATGCCGCGGACCATCCCGTCGGTCGGCTTCATCGAGACGCAACGCACCCGGTTCTCGCCGAGGTGCTGCGCCACCTCCGCGACGACGTCGATCGCGACGCCGGTGTCCTTCCCCTCGTCCTGGACGACGATCGCGTTCAGGATGTCGGGCAGGTGGCCCTCCGGAAACTCGATGTCGAGCACCGGCCCGATGACGGCAACGACGCGTCCAATCTTCTGCTCGGCCATTTCTCCTCCGTGGATCATTCGTTTTGCGCCGCGGCGCCCGAGACGATCTCGATCAGCTCTTTGGTGATCCGAGCCTGCCGCGCGCGGTTGTACGTGAGAGTCAGGGAGTCGATCATGTCGCCCGCGTTGCGGGTCGCGGAATCCATCGCGGTCATGCGCGCGCCGTGTTCCGCCGCGGCCGACTCGAGCAGGATCCGGAAAATCGCAAACTCGAGATGTCGCGGGAGGAGCTTCGCGAGAATGGTCGCCGGGTCCGGTTCGTAGACGTAGTCCGTCGGGGGAGCGCCCGTGGTCGCCGCTTCGGTCAGCGACGCCTCGGACCGTGAGATCGGCAGCAGCCGCTCCCGCCTCACGATCTGCGAGATGACCGATCGGAACTCGTTGAACACGACGTACGCGGCGTCGATTCGACCCTCGACGAACTCCGCAGTCAGCCAGTCGGCGATCTCCTTGGCCTGCGCGTAGTCCACGCGCGCGAAGATGCCCGGATAGGACTTCGGCGTGAGCGGCGTCGGCCGGCGCTTCCAATAGTCGTAGGCCTTCTTCCCGATCGGCAGAATCGAGACCGACTCCCACTCCTTTTTCTCGGCGAGGAGCGCGG
>DASUAD010000172.1:0-3908 GCA_035763965.1 Thermoanaerobaculia bacterium
GGGTCGCGGTCGCGCCGGGGCACGAGCGCGGCGCAGCGCCGCAACGGAGGGGCTGAACGTGCCGAGATGGGGCATGGTCATCGATCTCGACCGGTGCACGGCGTGTCAGGCGTGCGTCGTGGCCTGCCAGGTCGAGAACAACGTCGCTCCCGCCGGGCCGAAGATGGCCGCGAGAGGACGCGCGATCTCCTGGCTCCGACTGGTGCCGTTCCAGGGAGGGGAGCACGGTACGCGCCCGGAGCTGCGCCTCGTCCCGTTGCCGTGCATGCACTGTGAGCGACCGCCGTGCACGCGGGTCTGCCCGGTCAACGCAACCCAGCCTGACCGGGAAGGGTTGGTCGGGCAGATCTATCCCCGCTGCATCGGATGCCGGTACTGCACGACCGCGTGCCCCTACACCGTCCGCCACTTCAACTGGGATCGCCCGCAGTGGCCGGGGCCGATGGAACAGGCCCTGAGCCCGGACGTTTCGGTCCGCCCGCGCGGGGTCGTGGAGAAGTGCTCGTTCTGTCATCACCGCCTTCAGCGGGCGAAGGACCAGGCGCGTGCCGAAGGACGTCCCTTGCGTGATGGCGATTACGTGCCCGCGTGCGTGGAGACGTGCCCGGCGGACGCCATGGTCTTCGGAGACTTCGACGATCCGAGGAGCGCGGTGGCGCGCCTGTCCGAAAGTCCCCGCGCTTTCCGGCTGCTCGAAGAGCTCGGGACTCGACCCAAAGTGATCTATCTCTCGAAAGGGGAGTGGGGTGGAGAGATCTGAATTCGACACTGACGCGCGGCTCCTTCGGCCGATCGAGCGCACCGGCCGAGCTTTCTGGATCGGTTCCGGCATCCTCCTCACCATCGGACTATGGGGACTCTTCGCGTGGGTGATCCAGCTCCGGCGGGGACTCGCCGTCACCGGCCTGAACGTGCCGGTCTACTGGGGCCTCTACATCACGAACTTCGTCTTCTTCATCGGCATCAGTCACGCGGGGACGCTCATCTCGGCGATCCTCCGCCTCGCCCACGCCGAATGGCGGCGATCGATCACGCGCGCCGCCGAGGTCATCACTGTGCTCGTTCTCTTTTTCGGCATGGGCTGCGTGATCCTGGATCTCGGCCGCCCCGACCGGGTATTGAACGTCTTGAAGCACGGCAACTTCACCTCGCCGCTGCTGTGGGACGTGGCGTCGGTCGCGACGTACCTGACCGCGAGCACGATCTATCTCTACCTGCCGCTGATCCCGGACATCGCGATCCTGCGGGACCGCATGCCGAAGAGGCGATGGCTCTACCGGCCGCTGGCGCTCGGGTGGACCGGCACTCCGCAGCAGCGCAAGGTGCTGGACAGAGCGATCGCCGCGATGGCGGTCATCGTGATCCCGATCGCCGTCAGCGTCCACACCGTCGTCTCCTGGGTCTTCGCGATGACGGTGCAGCCGATGTGGCACTCGACGATTTTCGGCCCTTACTTCGTCGTCGGCGCGATCTTCTCGGGCATCGCTGCGATCCTGATCGCGATGGCGATCATCCGGAAGGCCTATCACCTCGAGAACTATCTGAAGCCGGTCCACTTCAACAACCTGGGGATCCTGCTCCTCGTGATGGCCCTGCTCTGGTTCTACTTCACGTTCGCCGAGTTCCTGACGACGTACTACGGCGGTGAGCCCACGCACATGGTCGTCTTCCTCTCGAAGACCGAGGGGAAGTTCTCTCCGGTGTTCTGGACGATGGTTGTGAGCTGTTTCGTGATTCCGTTCGGGCTGCTCTGCAACAAACGGACGCGGGCCACGATCTGGGGGCCGGTGGTGGCGTCCGTCTCCGTGGAACTCGGGATGTGGCTCGAGCGCTTCCTGATCGTCGTACCGAGCCTCTCCAACCCGCGGTTGCCGCTGACCGCGGCCGCGTACTCGCCGTCGTGGGTCGAATGGTCGCTGCTCGCCGGCTTCATCGCGACCTTCATCCTTCTCTACGTCCTCTTCACGAAACTTTTCCCGATCGTCTCCATCTGGGAGATCCGCGAGGGACGCGAGCATTCCCTGGAAGAGGTGAGCGAGCGCGTGCGGAGCTATCTCCCGGCGCTCGCCGAGGCCGGGAAGTGACCGGACGCTCGCGCCGGCTCCGAGCCGCGCTGTGGATCGGGATCGTTGCGGCCCTGGCGACCGGCGAGCGGGTGACCGCCGAGTTCGGAGACCCGATCCGCGGGCAGTCGCTCTTCGTCGAGAAGACGTGCGTCCAGTGCCATGCTGTTCGGGGCACCGGCGGCCGCATTGGCCCCGACCTGGGGCGCACCGCGGTCAAAGGCTCCTTCTTCGAGCTCGCCGCCGGGATGTGGAACCACTCGCCGGTCATGGGGCGAAAGATGGACGAAGCGCAGATCGCGCGTCCGACGTTCCGAGAGGGGGAGCTCGCCGATCTGATCGCTTTCCTGTATTTCCTGAACTACTTCGACGAGCCGGGCGATCCGAAGATCGGAAAGGTGCTCTTCGCGCAGAAGCATTGCATCCAGTGTCACCGGCTGGGCCAGGAAGGCGGCACCGCCGGGCCGCGTCTCGACCGGCTTCCCCGCGGCACGCCGCCGCTCTCGATCGCGCGCGACCTCTGGAACCACGGGCCGGTCATGGTTCCCGCAATCCGCCGTGTCGGGCTGGACGTTCCGAAGTTCGAGGGAAGCGAGATCGTGGACCTCTTCGCGTACCTTCGCGGACAGGGGGAGCGCCGGGCGGCCCGCGAGTTTCGTTCTTCCGGGGATCCGGAGCGCGGGCGGGTCCTCTATGCGACCAAAGGGTGTGCCCGCTGTCACGCTCTTTTCGGCCGGGGCCGCGCCATCGGTCCCGACCTCGGACGTTCCGAGTTGCGGGGGAGCGTCACGCAGCTCGCCGGTCGAATGTGGAACCACTGGCCCGCGATGTCGGAGGCCATGGAGTCCGTCGGCATGTCGACACCGTCATTCCAGGGGGAGGAGATGGCGGACCTCTTCGCGTATCTCTTCCGGTCCCGGTACGACGGCGGACCGGGAGACGTCGTCCGCGGGAAGGCAATCTACCTCCAGCGCGGCTGCGCCGCGTGCCACGGTCAGAAGGGCGAGGGCAACATCGGGCCGGCGCTCGGCAACGTCACGACCGGGGAGGCGAAAGAGCGCATCGCCGAGCGCATGTGGAACCACGCTGAAAAGATGGGCGAAAAGATGAGCACCTACAGCGTCCCCTGGCCCCACCTCGACTCCGGGGAGATGGCCGACCTTTTTGCGTTTCTCGCCGAGGGCTGGAAACGGTGAAGTTCAAACCTGCCTTCGCAACGGAGGAGAGTCGATGAAGATCCTTTTGCGTGCCCTGGGTCTTGCGGTCGGATTCGTGCTGCTTGCGGCGTCGGCGTCCGCGTCTCCCTCCTACGTCGGAGCAAAGAAGTGCCGCGCCTGCCACATCAAGCAGTTTCAGTCCTGGGAAAAGACCCGGATGGCCCGGGCGTTCGAGCTCCTCCGTCCCGGCGTCGCGGCTGCGGCGAAGCAGAAGGCGAAACTCGATCCACAGAAGGACTACACGCACGACGAGAAGTGTGTCGGCTGCCACACGACGGGCCACGGGTCTCCGGGAGGATTCGTGAGCTTCGAGCAGACACCCGAATTAGTCGGGGTTCAGTGCGAATCGTGCCACGGGCCGGGGGGCGACTACCTGAAGGCCGGGGGCATGACGCTCCAGAACAAGGAGTACCGCCGCGCCGACCTGGTCAAGCTCGGCTTGACGATCGTCGGTGCGGACACGTGCACCTCTTCCTGCCACAACAACCGGAGTCCCTTCGTTTCGAAGGACTACGTTTTCGACTATGCGAAGCGCCGAACCGAGGGGACCCATGAGCACATTGCCCTGAAATACGCGCACTGAATCGGATTTCGGCTCCGCCGCTTCCCTGGTCTTCCAGCGCGCACT
>DASUAD010000173.1:0-2492 GCA_035763965.1 Thermoanaerobaculia bacterium
GCGTGACCGATTCCGCGGCGATCTTTCTCATTTTTCTCGCCTCGTTCTTCCCGATCGTCGTTGCCGCGATGAACGGCGTCCGGAACGTGCCCTCCATGTACTTGAACGCGGGCCGCAACTTCGGCCTCTCCGCGCCGGCGCTCTTTTCGCGCGTGATCTTCCCCGCCGCGCTCCCTCGGGTACTCACCGGCCTGCGCGTCGCCCTCGGCGTCGCGTGGCTCGTCGTGGTCGCGGCGGAGATGATCGCGGTCAACTCGGGGCTGGGGTACCTCGTGATCGACTCGAGAAACGCCGGCAAGCGTTACGACCTCGTGATTGCGGCGATGCTGCTGATCGGCGTGATCGGCCTCGCGCTCAACGCGCTCGTGCGTCAGGTCGAGCGGCTGCGTGCCGTCCGCTGGGGCTTCAATGCCCCGTAGCCGTACGGCGAGAAACGTCGTTCTCGGCGTCGCGATCTGGGTCGTCGCGCTCACCACGGCCCACTTCGCGCTGAACGTCGACTGGTCGAGCGTCCTGAACGACCGACTCCCGCTCGCGAAGCGCAAGCTGAACGTCGCCTACATCCCGGTGACGTGTCACCTGACCTGTCCCGTGACGGACTTCATCTCGCGCTACTCGCTCGACGGAAACATCTTCATTCCGCGGATGTTTCAGGGATTTCCCGAGATCAAGGAGGCGCTTCTCTCCGACCGGATGCAGGTGGGATTCATGGTGGCCCCGATGGCGATCGCCCTTCGCTCCCAGGGCGCGCCGATCAAGATCATCTACCTCGGGCACCGCTACGGCAGCGCGGTCGTCGTCGCAAAGAACGGTCCGATCCACTCGGTGGAGGATCTCGCCGGACGCACGATCGCGATCCCGAGCCGCTTCTCGGACGAGCGGCTCATCGTTTTCAAAGCGCTCGCCCGACACGGCGTGCCGGCGGGGGCCGTGAAGATGATCGAGATGGCGCCGCCGGACGTCGCGGGAGCTCTCGCGGCCGGGGCGATCGACGCCTTTTCGATGGGCGAGCCGTACCCGTCGCAGGCGGAGCTCGGCGGATTCGGGAGGGTGCTCTTCCACGCGCGCGAGTACTGGCCCGACTACATGTCGTGCGTGGTCGTCGCCCGGCAGGACGTCATCGACAGGCGCCCGCAGGCGCTCCAGGTTCTCGTGGACGGAATCGCGCGATCGGGTCTGTGGCTGGACGAAGGGCGCCCGCACCGGGAGCACGCGGCCGACTTCGTCGCGCGTTACTACTACAACCAGCCGCCCGAGCTCCTCCGCCACGCGCTCACGCAGCCGCTCGACCGCGTCATCTACACGCGCCTTTCGCCGCGCAAGCCGGACTTCGACATGGTGCGCGACCTCATGATCGAGACGGGCGTCCTCGACCGGAAGATCGAGTTCGACGAGTACATCGACGTCCGCTTCGCGGAAGGAGCCGTCGGACAGACGTCGTGGAAGTACGAGCCGGGCAGCGGAAAAGCGGAATAAGAATCAGCCGGCGGACTTCGTCAGCACGAACCCGTTCGTTCCGACGACAAAGAGCTCGCCGGTCGGCGCGCCCCAGATCGCGCGCGGTGCGAAGCGCCCCTCGGAATCGACGATTTCGAATCCCTGCCCGTCGTAGCGACGGACCTGCTCGAGCCCGTTCAGCGCCGGGCCGACGAGGTATGCCTCGCTCCGTCTGGCGACCCAGATCCCCTCGACGATCTGCGACTCCGCGCCGGAGAGGGGACTCCACGTCTCTCCGTCGAAGCGCACGAGCACGCCCTCCCGCTCGGCGCCCAGCTGTCCGCTCGGCCTCATCCATCCACCCGCGTAGACGTTCGCCGCGGAGCTGCCGCCGATCGCGGTGAAGGTCCAGTGCCAACCGAATGCCGGCACGTCCGCCGACCAGCGGGTGCCGTCCGAGTGAAGGAGCGTCCCGTGAAGTCCGGCGGCGTGCACGTCGGTCGAGGAAGAGCCCCAGACCGCCGTGAGGTCGTGCCGGGTGCCGCTCGTCTGGCGCGTCCACGAGCGGCCGTCGAAATGGAGAATCGTTCCGCCGCGCCCGACCGCGTACACGTCGGCGTCCGACGATCCCCAGACGCCGAGGAGGGTCTTCGTCGTCCCGCTCCTCTCCGTCTTCCAGGCCCGTCCGTCGAAGGTCAGGATGACGCCGTCCAGGCCGACGGCGTAGGCCCAGCCGGGCGACGCGGCCCACACGGAGGCGAGGTTCTTCCCCGTGCCGCTCCGCTGCCGGATCCACCGGTTCCCGTCGAAGTACAGGATCGCTCCGCGGCTGCCGATCGCGAACACGTTCTCGGATGAGGTTCCCCAGACGCCGGAGAGTTGCGTCAGGCGGGGCTCGACCTGTTCGAGCTGCCACGCTGGCCGGGCGGAGACGGATGTCGCGACGAGAGCCGCGCTGACGAGAGCGCGGGCGGCCGCGGGCGCCCGGTTCACGAGCGCGGTTCGCGAAGCCGCCTCAGCTCGGTGATGTCGCGGTTCACGAAGATCGCGGCGAG
>DASUAD010000174.1:0-8308 GCA_035763965.1 Thermoanaerobaculia bacterium
GCGCGGGTTTCCGCATCGAAAGGGTGATCGGGAGCGCACGCGCGGACTCCGCCGCGGCATCTCCCTTCGCGAGGAGGTGCGAGAGGCGTGAGCGCGTCTCCGTGAGCGCGGCGCCGTGGGCCTCCGCGGTCGCCCCGGTGAACGGAAGGTCGAGATGGATGCCCCGAACACGTCCGAATGCCGACCGGCGCGCGATCGCGGCGGTGATCTCCTTCGCGAGGACTTCGCCGAACGCCTTGCCGCGCTTTTCGTCCGCGCCCGCGAGCGGGTCTCCGGCCGTTTCCACGACGAGCACGACGGGAGCGCTCGTGAACGGGCGCGGCGGCTGCGGAAGGTCGCTCCCGGACCACCCCGCTCCCTCCGCGCGAAGCCGGCGGGCGGGGACGAAGACCGCCGCACAGTGGAACCGCCGGAGCGTCTCCTCGATCTCGGGATCGTCCACGCCGAGGCCCTCCGAAAACCAGACTGCGTCCCCATGGAGCGGCGGGAGCATCTCCGGCGCGCGCGAGCGGCGGGAGCAAGACGCGCCGGCAGCAGCGACGAGCGAGAGAGCGGCGGCGATGACCGTCCGGGCCCTCACGACGAGGCCACCGGCGCCTCTCTCTCGGCCGCCTGGGGCAGCTCGAAACGGACACGGAACCCGCCGCCGCGGCGATTTTCCGCGGAGATCGTGCCGCCGTGTTCTTCGACGATCTTCTTGGCGATCGCGAGGCCGAGTCCGGTGCCGCCGCTCTTCGCCGAGAAGTACGGATCGAAAAGACGGGGCAGGATTCGGTCGGGCACGCCGGGGCCGGAGTCTTCCACGGTCACCATGATCCTCCCATCTGTCCGCGTCGCCTTGAGCGCGATATCCCCCGCACTGCCGGAGAGCGCGTCCACGGCGTTTCCGATCAGGTTCGACAACACGCGGGCGAGGAGCCGCGGGTCCGCCTCGGCGAGAACGCCCGGATCCGACTCGACCGCCCACCGCACCCCGGGCGCGCCGGCAAAGGCGGCGGCCGCATCCCGGATCACGCGGCCGACGTCCGTCGGTCCGATCTCCGGCCGCGGCAGGCGCGCATAGTCGGAGAACTCGGACGCGGCCCGCTTCAACTCTTCGGTCTGCCGGAGCACGTTCGTCACGCACTCGTCGAGCGCCCGCTCGAACTCGCGGGTGGCTCCCCCGCTCCTCTTCCAGACCTCGCGCAGGTGCTCGACCGAGAGTCGGATCGGCGTCAGGGGATTCTTGATCTCGTGCGCGATCATCCGCGCCATCTCCGCCCACGCCGCGAGACGGTTCGACCGCACGACGTCGGAGACGTCCTCGATGACGGCCATGCGAACGCCCTCGCCTCCGACGGGCAACGGCACGGTGACGATGCGCCATCGCTCTCCCGAGCGGGGCTCGACTTCCGCCGCGACGAACGAGTCCGAGAAGCGTCCGAGCGTTCGACGGATCTCCGCCATCCTCTCGCCGGGAAAAACGTCTCCGAGCGAGGGGCCGTCCGCTCGCCCTCCGCCGAGGGAAGCCGCCGCCGGGTTCGCGAGCAGGACGCTGCCGTCCGCGCGGTACGCCACGACGCCGGCCGTCAAGTTGGCGAGCAGAGTCGCGAGGCGCTCTTTCTCGCGGGACAGGGCGTCGGTCTGCTCCTTCAGGCTTCGCGACATCGAGAGAAACGCCCTCACGAGCTCGGCGAGCTCCTCGTCCGGAGGTTCCTCGAGCTGCGGGGAGAAATTGCCCCGCGCGACCGCGCGCGTCCCCTCGACGAGATCGGCGACCGGTTTCGCGACGCGAAACGCCAGGCGTCCGGCGAGAGCCGCCGAGATCAGGAAGACGAGGAGGCTGAAGGCGGAGACTGCCGCCGTCAGCTGCGCCGCCTCGGCCTCGGCGATCCGCTGCTGGGGAAGGAGGAGCAGCGAGAGGAGGCCCGGGCTCCGGACCCCGGGGACGCCCGGGACCGCGGTCAGGGCCGTCGCGATCTCCTCGAACCGGCGCGCCGCGACGATGCGCGACCCCATCTGTTGTCGGGCGCCGGAAAGTCCGATCGCGCGATAGATCGCCGAGGGCACGCGTTCGGGCAGCAGTCCCGCGTCGTAGAGATCGCGCCTCGAGGTCGCCACGAGGCGGCCGTCCGGCGCGTAAACGGAGAGGTCGTAGCTGACCGTGGTGGCGAGCCACCCGAGCAGCGAGTCGTCGACGAACCCCAGCCGCCCCCGTCCGCCGGAGGTCGAAGGAAGGTAGTCGTCGAGGACGCGCCGCGCCGTCTCGAGCGCCGTGCGGGCGTGGTCGAGCGTGTTGCGGGCGGTGCGGGTCTCGATCGCCGAGCGCAGGAAGAAAGTGACCGCGAGGAGCGGGATCATCACGCCGATGACGAACAGGCCGACCAGCCGGCCGCGGAAAGTGCGGAGCCCGCGCGGCAGGATTTCTGCCCGACCCTCGCGGCGCGTGGCGAGGTACTTCCACAACGCGAGAGCTCCGAGCAGGAGGAAGAACACCGTGACGCCCGGGATGAGGAGCGCGGCAGTCAACGCGCGACCGAGAAAATCGGGAACCGGCACGGCGATGAGCCGGAATCCCTCGGGCATCGAGCGGACCTCACCGAAGAGCTCCGTTCCCCGATACGCCAGGCGAACCCGGACTGCGCCGGCGCCGTGCCGGAGCTTCTCGACCGCCGCCGGAGGCAGCTGCGGGCCCTCCTCCCGGGGCGAGCCGTCGGGCGCGTAGGAGGCCAGAACCGGGCGCGGGCGCTCGGGCGCCGTGTCCGATTCGCCGCGCGCGCCCAGCACGAGCCGGCGGTACACGTCGATCCGGGCGGGGAGAGGATCCCAGCTCGGCCAGTCCGCCACTTCGATCTCGACGCGACCCCAGGGCGCCCCGCGGTACGGGAGAGGCGCGGACCTGCGGAGGATTGCGAGGCGGTAGCGGTCGATGGCGAGCTCGGTCGGGGCTGTCGGTGCTCCCGCGGACGTATCCATCTCCGGGATCAGCGAAAACCGGCTCCGCGAGAAGCCCGACGAGTCGAACACCTCGTACGTCATGAGGGGCGGCTGGCCCAGCCGCTCCTCCCCCTCGCGCCAGAGCCGGTATCCGAGGTCCGAGAGGTCCGTCCGTTCGAGCGGCGCCGACAGCTCGCTCGAGAGATCGGTCCGCGCCAGGCGCTCCGCCGCGCGTTGTGCGGCGATCACGGCGCCGGCCGAAACGCGCGCCGGATCCGGGAGCCGGATCGCGGACGCCGTGCGAAATGCCTCGCGGGCGCGCGCCTGTTCGCGCAGCGGCGCCCCGACGAGGACGACGAGCAGGGCGGTTCCGATCAGGAGCGACGAGGTGCCGAAGCCCTCCGCCGCGCGCCCTTCTCCCACGGCGCGCGACCACAGCGCGAACGCCACGGCAGCGGTCGCGAGGACCGCGATGCGATATCCGGGTCCCACGGATACCGTCGCGAGCGCGCCCGCGATCCCCGCGGCCGTGAAAACGCCCGCCGCCGTCGCCCAAGCGCCCCGCGGGCCGGCCCGCCGGCCGCGCAGAGCGGCGAGCGAGA
Source organism: Thermoanaerobaculia bacterium (assembly GCA_035763965.1). Classification (GTDB taxonomy): domain Bacteria; phylum Acidobacteriota; class Thermoanaerobaculia; order UBA5066; family Gp7-AA6; genus Gp7-AA6. The sequence goes on from DASUAD010000174.1 coordinate 3,519, forward strand.
GCGCGGAGAGCACGAGGGCGCCGAGTCCCGCCACGCGCGGGAGCGCGCGAAGGGATTGGCGGGTTCCCTCGCCGAGCTCGGGCGTCGGAAGCTGCGTGGCGACCAACAACGCGACGCCGAACAGGACGACTCCTCCGGGGAGTGGAAGCCGGGTCCGCCAGGGCAGGATCCATCCCGTGAACGGTCGCATCGCGAAGGGCAGGACCGCCCATCCCAGAGCGAGTCCGGCGAGCGTGAGCGGCGAGAGGGATACGGCTCCGGCGAAACGCGACTCCAGGGCGAGGAAGGCGATGACGAGCGCGACGCCGACCCGGAACGGATCCGCGAGCCGACCGGCTATGACGAGCGCAATCACGATCAGGGCCGCAAACGCGGCGTCGCGCGCGACGGTCGAATCGGTGATTCCGGTGTTCCGCGCGCCGACGAGCACCGCGCCCGAGGAATCCACCAGGAGCGGCGCTCCCCCGCTCGCGACCGGTCGCCAGCCCGCGGAAGCGCCCGACACGCGAAGCGCCCGCGCGAAGTCCGGCGGGTCGACCGGAAACGTCTGGGACGAGTACACGACCCCGGAAAACCCGCCGTCGCCGACCCGGCGGCGGCCGACGACGGAGAACCGAGTCGCCGACCATCGCACGGCCACGTCGGCTGCCGAGAAGACGAGACCTTCGAGCGGGGGCGGATCTCCCCACCACGCGTGCACGGTCCCGGACGGATCCGTGAGGGCGAGCCCGGCGCCGGAAGGAGCGGCGGTGAGCGCCTGGCCCGCCGCGTTGAAGAGCGCGAGACGGTTGACCGCGATGCCGCCGCCTTCGAGCGATCGCGCGACTTCCGGCTGGGACTGGAAGTCGGCGGCGCGCCGGTCGAGGTCGTCGACCGCGGCCGAGAACGCGCGGCGGAGCGCCTCCGGAGGAGTCGGACGCGCGCGCGCGGGAGACGCGATGGGCAGGCGCCCGTAGAGGAAGAGGAGAAGCGGGACGGCGAGGAACGCTCCGGCGAGCGGAGCGCGGAGGCGGCGGATCACCGAAGGAAGGGCAGATCCACTCCGCGCTCTCGCGCGGCCGCGATCGCCTCGGGATACCCCGCGTCCGCGTGCCGCATCACCCCCGTCCCGGGGTCCGCCGTCAACACGCGGCCGAGCCGTCGCGCCGCCGCGTCGGTTCCGTCCGCGACGACCACCATCCCTGCGTGCAGCGAATATCCGATCCCGACTCCCCCGCCGTGATGGACGGAAACCCAGGTCGCGCCGCAAGCGGTGTTGACGAGGGCGTTCAGGATCGGCCAGTCGGCGATGGCGTCCGAGCCGTCCCGCATCCCCTCGGTCTCTCGGTTCGGCGAAGCGACGGATCCGGCGTCCAGGTGATCCCGGCCGATGACGATGGGTGCGCGGAGCCTGCCGCGGCGCACCAGATCGTTGAACGCGAGGCCGGCCTTCGCGCGTTCTCCGTAGCCGAGCCAGCAGATTCGCGCCGGAAGTCCCTGGAACGCGACGCGCTCCTCCGCCATCGTGAGCCATCGGCGGAGAGCCGCGTTCTCAGGGAAAAGCTCCATGAGTGCCCGATCCGTCTCGCGGATGTCCGCCGGGTCTCCGGACAGCGCGGCCCAGCGGAACGGACCTTTGCCTTCGCAGAAGAGCGGCCGGATGTAGAGGGGAACGAATCCGTCGATCTCGAACGCCTGTTCGACACCCGCCTTCTTCGCCTGCCCGCGCAGGTTGTTTCCGTAGTCGAAGACGACCGCCCCCCGCCGCTTCAGCTCGAGCAGCGCGCGGACGTGGTCGGCCATGGTCTCGTACGCGCGCGCGATGTATCGCTTCGGGTCGCGGCGCCGAAGTGCGAGTGCCTCCTCGAAGCTCACCCCGCGGGGGACGTAGCCTTCGAGCTCGTCGTGCGCCGACGTCTGGTCGGTCACGAGGTCGGGGACGATCCCGCGCGCGATCAGCCGCTCCAGAAGGTCGACGGCGTTCACCCGCACCCCGATGGAGATCGCATCGCTCCGGTCCCGCGCTTCGAGGGCGCGGTCGATCGCGGTGTCGAGCGAGTCCTCACGGACGTCGAGGTACCGCGTCGCGAGACGCCGCGCGATGCGCTCTGCGTCGACCTCCGCGATGAGCGCGACGCCGCCGTTCATCGTCGCGGCGAGGGGCTGGGCGCCGCCCATCCCGCCGAGACCCGCGGTCACGGCGAGGCGCCCGGAAAGGTCCCCTCCGAACTCCTTCTCCGCCGCGGCGGCGAACGTCTCGAACGTGCCCTGCAGGATCCCCTGGGTACCGATGTAGATCCACGAGCCGGCGGTCATCTGGCCGAACATCGTGAGTCCGGCGGCCTCGAGGCGGCGGAACTCGTCCCCCGTCGCCCAGGCGGGCACGAGAAGCGCGTTCGCGATGAGAACCCGGGGCGCGTCTTCGTGAGTCCGGAAGACTCCGACCGGCTTTCCCGACTGAACGAGGAGCGTTTCGGTCGCCGTCAGGCGCTTCAGGGTCCGGACGATCGCGTCGAAACACTCCCAGTTGCGGGCAGCCTTCCCGGTCCCCCCGTAGACGATGAGCTCCTCCGGCTTCTCGGCGACCTCGGGGTCGAGGTTGTTCTCGAGCATCCGGAGAGCGGCTTCGGTTTGCCAACCCTGGCAACGGAGCTCGGTTCCCCGTGCGGCGCGTACGACACGAGGGCCGAGAACGACGGCAGACACAGGAGGATCGTAGAACGGAAACCGGAAAACGTAAAACTGAGGCCTCCCGTTTCCCTCCTCCCGTTTCCCGTTTTCCGTTCCCGGCTATTGGAGCGACTCGAGGAGCCTCGAGACTGCGTCGCCGTCGATGAAAACGCGCGCGGCGGCGATGTCGGGCGCGAGCTCCCGGTCTCCCGTCCACGGGGGAACGATCTTTCGAAAATTGCGCCGCACGTTCTCGATGGACCGGGAGGAAGCGAGCGGCCGCAGGAACTCCATCGCCTGGAAAGCGACGGTGAGCTCGATCGCGAGCACCAGGGCGAGGTTCTCGACGATCGCGGCGAGCTTCCGGGCGGCGATCGACGACATCGACACGTGGTCCTCCTTCGCGGCGGAAGTCGGGATCGAGTCGACCGAGGCGGGGTGGGCGATCGCCTTGCACTCGGAGACGAGAGCCGCCGCCGTGACCTGCGCCATCATGAGACCGGAGTGAACCCCGCCCTCCTCGACGAGGAACGCCGGGAGATCCGAGAGCGCCGGGTTCACGAGCTTCTCGATGCGGCGCTCCGAGATCGATGCGAGGTCGGTCGCCGCGATGGCGGCGTAGTCGAGCACGTAGCCGACCGGCGCGCCGTGAAAGTTTCCGCCGGAGACGACCTCGCCGCGCTGCGCAAACACGAGCGGGTTGTCGGTGGCGCTGTTCATCTCTCGCTCGAGCACCTCCCGCGCGTGGTCGAAGGCGTCGCGGGCCGCGCCGTGCACCTGGGGCATGCATCGCAACGCGTAGTTGTCCTGAACCTTCCCGCACCCGCGGTGGGATTCGCGGATCGCGCTGCCCGCGAGCAGCTTGCGCAGGTTGGCGGCGCTCGCGATCGCTCCCGGATGCGGTCGCGCGGCGATCATCCGCGGATCGAACGCAGCGTCGGAACCGCGCGCCGCGTCGAGCGAGGCGGCGCCCGCGACGTCGGCGAAGCGCGAAAGCCGGATTGCCCGCAGCAGCGCGAGCCCGCCCACGGCGACGGACATCTGGACCCCGTTGACGAGCGCGAGGCCTTCCTTCGCCTGGAGGACGACGGGCGCGATGCCGGCATCGCGCAGGGCGCGACCGGCGGAAAGGACTCTCCCGTTGCGCCGCACGGAGCCCTCTCCGATCAAACCGAGCGCGAGGTGCGCGAGCGGCGCGAGGTCGCCCGAGGCTCCGACCGACCCTTTTTCCGGCACGATCGGGAGGACGTCCGCCGCGAGCAGCGCGAGGAGCCGCTCGACCGTCGAGACGCGGATGCCCGAGAGGCCGGCGGCGAGCGCGTTCGCTCGGAGGGTGATCATCGCCCGGACGGCCTCATCGGGGAGCGGGTCTCCGACTCCCGCCGCATGGCTTCGGACGAGGTTGTGCTGGATCTCTTCCAGCCGGTCGCGAGGAATCGCGACGTCCGCGAAACGCCCGAACCCCGTGGTGATGCCGTAGACCCGTTCCCCTTTCCGGACGGCCCGCTCGACCGCGCGCTGCGAGGCGGACATCGCGCGCCGCGCGGAAGGCGCCAGGGCGACCCGGACCCGCCGCCGGGCGGCGTCTCCCAGGTCGTCGAGCGTCATCCCTCGCCCGGTCAGAAGGAGCTTTTTCACGGGAAGAGAAAGCTATCAGCTGTCGTGCTATGTTGCCCCGTTTTGCGGACTTCCACTCGATGAAAGTCGCAGCCGTCCTCGGCGGCCAGTGGGGCGACGAGGGGAAGGGGAAAGTCGTCGACCTCCTCGCCGACCGCTTCGACGTGGTCGCGCGCTATCACGGCGGTCACAACGCGGGACACACGGTCAAGTTCGCGGACCGTCACTTCGCGCTCCACCTCCTGCCCGCCGGGATCGTGCGCGGAACGACGTCGATCATCGGGCCCGGAGTGGTGGTGGACCCCGACGCGCTGCTCGCCGAGATCGCGTCGGTCGAGGAGGCGGGGATCGGCGTGACGGGAAAGCTCCTTCTCTCCGATCGAGCGACGCTCATTCTTCCGTGGCACCGCCTCCTCGACGCGGCGCGCGAGAAGGCCGCGGGCTCGGGGAAGCTCGGGACGACGCTCCGCGGGATCGGGCCGGCCTACGAGTCGCTCGCCTCGCGCAAAGCGGTGCGGGTCGCG
>DASUAD010000175.1:0-4210 GCA_035763965.1 Thermoanaerobaculia bacterium
GAGCGACGGATAGACGAAGGCCTCCGCGGCGCGGTAGAGATCGAGCGCGACCGCCCGGCTCGCGTAGCCCGCGACGTGGATCTTGTCGCGGAACGCGGAGCGCGCGATGCGGCGGTGCAGCGGCGAAGACTTCCAGCCCGATCCCCCGGCCAGCACGAGGTCCGGACGCGCCCGGCGACGGGCCCAGAGCCGCTCGCAGGCGGCAACGAGCGTCTCCACGTCTTTCCGCGGCTCGAGCGTCCCCAGGTAGAGAACGAAACGACGCCCGCCCGCGAAACGCCGCCGCGTCCGATCCGCGGTCGCCGCGTCGGACGCGGGGCGGAACTCACGATCGACGCCGTTACGAGCGACGGCGATGCGGCCCCCGGTCTCGGGATAACGGCTTTCGAGCTCCCGGGCGCTCGTCTCGGACACGCACAGGAACCGTACGGCCTTCTCGACCGTGCTCTCCCAGAGAGGGAGGAAGCCGATGAGGGTCCGCGCGGCGTGCCACTCCGGGTGCGTGATCGCCGTCAGGTCGTGGACGACCGAGACGAGCGGGGTCTCCCCGCGGACGGGTCCGATCGTCAGCGCCGCCAGCAGGACTTCGGCGCCCCACGCCGATGCTCGGGCGGGGAGCGTCGTCTGGAGCCACACCGTCCCGAAACGGTGGCGGTCGGCGTGAACCGAGAGCGCGCCATCGCTCGAAGGGGGATCCTCGATCGGCCGGGGAGTGAAAAGTCCGACCTCGAGACCGTTACGTGCGGCGAGCGCGAGTGAAATCCCCCGGGTGTAGGTCCCGATGCCCGTGCTCTGCCCGAGAAGAGCGCGCGCGTCGACCGCGATTCTCATCAAACGTCCAAGGTATCAGACGTTTGACTGCGGGACCGGAATCGGTAAAATCGCCGGTTCGTCATGAAGCCCGGTCCCTGCCTGTCTCTCGAAACGATCGTCGACGAGCCTTTCCGGTTCGACTTCGAGCTGCCGTTCGTGGTGGAAGCGCTCGATCGGGAGCCGCTCGTGGCGATCTCTCCGGCCCGCATCGCGGGAGAGGTGTCGCGCGTGGAGGGGGGCCACACGCTGAACGCCCGACTCACCTGGAAGGGGAAGCTCGAATGCAGCCGGTGCCTCGCGCCGTACCCCTTCGCGAACGAGGAGGAGTTCCGGCTCGTGCTCTACCCGCGCAAGCCGATCGACACCCCCGAACTTTCGCTCGACCGGGAAGACCTCGACACCTACTTCTACGACGATCCCGTGGTCCCCGTGTCGCCGATCGCGGAAGAGCGCATCCAGCTGGCGGTCCCCATGAAGCCGCTCTGCCGCGAGGAGTGCCGGGGTCTGTGCCCGCAGTGCGGCAGTGACCTGAACGTCTCGGAGTGCGACTGCGTCGTTGATACGATCGACCCGCGGTGGAGAGCGCTCCAGCTTTTGAAGAAAGAGTAGGACTCAATGCCGAATCCGAAACGACGCCACAGCAAGGCCCGCCGCGACAAGCGCCGCGCCCACGACGCGCTCTCCGCGCCGGCGCTGTCCGAATGCCCGAATTGCCACGAGCCGAAGGCGCCGCACCGTGTGTGCCCGCGCTGCGGGTACTACAAGGGCAAACAGCTCATCAACGTCTGAGGACGCGGGAGACGGTAGACGGTAGACGGTAGACGATGAGTCTTTCGACGCTCGTCTTCCCTCTTCCGTCTCCCGTCTTCCGACTCTGGCGGACCGTATAATTCGGACTCCGTGTTCCTCGAAGTAGGGATCGCGTAGAGTGCGCATCGCCGTGGATGCGATGGGGGGCGATTATGCTCCCCAGGTGAACGTGGATGCGGCGATCGCGGCGTCGCGCGAGTTCGGAATCCAGACGTTCCTGGTCGGAAAGGCGTCGCAGCTCGAGACGCTGCTTGCCGAGTCCGGCTACCGGGGGCCCGACCTGGTGATCGTCGACGCTCCCGAGGTCATCACCATGGATGACCCGGCGACCGCGGCCGTGCGCCGGAAACGCAACTCGTCGATCCGGGTGGCCGCCGACCTGGTACGCGACGGCCGCGCGCAGGGGCTCGTCTCGGCCGGGCACACGGGAGCCGCGATGGTCTCGGCGAAGATGGTCATCGGAACGATCGAGGGGGTGGACCGGCCCGCGCTCGCCGCGGTGATTCCGAACCTTTCGGGCCACTGTCTGCTCCTCGACGTCGGCGCGAACCCCGACGCGAAGACGCAGCACTTCAAGGAATTCGCGGTCATGGGCTCTCTTTACGCGCAGCTCGCGTTCGGAAAGGAGGCTCCGTCAATCGGCCTGATGTCGATCGGCGAGGAGGACACGAAAGGGACCGACCGCACGAAGGAAGCGTTCAAGGTTCTGAAGGAGGCGGGCTTGAACTTCATCGGCAACGTCGAAGGACGCGACGTCTTCAACGGCAAAGTGGACGTCATCGTCACCGACGGATTCACGGGAAACGTCATCCTCAAGGTCTCCGAGGCTCTCGGCGAGATGGTGGAGAAGCTGCTGCGGGAAGAGATCAAGCGGACGCTCCAGGCCTCGGTCGGCTTTCTCCTCTCGAAGAGCGCGTTCCGCAGCTTCAAGCAGCGGCTCGACTATTCCGAGTACGGAGGAGCGCCTCTGCTCGGCGTCAAGGGGTGCGTGATCATCTGCCACGGCCGCTCGAGCGCCAAGGCGATCAAGAACGCGATCCGGTTCGCCGCGGAGTTCTCGAGAAGCCGGCTCGCCGAGAAGATCCAGTCGTCCATCGCGGAGCTGCACTCGCGCGAAGCGACCCTCGTCAAAGCATGAACCGGGCACGCATCGTCGGGACCGGCGCGGCCGTCCCCAGGAAACTGCTGACCAATGCCGACCTCGAGAAGCTCGTCAACACCTCCGACGAGTGGATCATGACTCGCACGGGCATCAAGGAACGGCACATCGTGTCGGAAGGAGAGAAGTTCTCGGACCTCTGCACGAAAGCCTCCGACCTCGCGCTGAAACGCGCACAGGTCAGGCCCGAAGACATCGACATGATCCTCGTCGGCACGATCTCGAGCGACATGCTGTTCCCGGCGACCTCTTGTCTCGTGCAGCGCAACCTCGGCATGTCGAACGCCGCGGCTTCCGACGTTTCGGCGGCGTGCGTCGGTTTTCTGTACGGCCTGCACATCGGGGACGCGCTGATTCAGTCGAACAAGGCGGAGAACGTCCTCGTCGTCGGCGGCGAAATCCTGTCGCGCTTCGTCGACTGGACGGACCGCTCGACGTGCGTGCTGTTCGGAGACGGCGCCGGCGCGGTCGTGCTCCAGGCGACGAAGGGGGATCACGGCATCCTGGGCAGCCTCATGAAATCGAACGGCTGCTACGCGGACTTCATCTGCATGCCGGGCGGCGGCTCGAACCGGCCGGCGAACGACCCGACCCAGATCGCCGAGAAACTGCCCTACATCAAGATGAAGGGGAACGAGACCTTCAAGGTCGCCGTGAAAGCGATGGCCGACGTCACCTCCGCGCTCCTCGCCGAGCAGGGTTTCACGCACGAGCAGATCGACCTGTTCATCCCGCACCAGGCGAACGAGCGGATCATCAATGCCGTCGGCGACAAGCTGAAGATCGAGCACTCGAAGGTCTACAAGAACATCGAGCGGTACGGCAACACGTCGGCGGCCTCGATCCCCATCGCCCTCGACGAGTGCGTCCGTGACGGGCGGGTCAAGGACGGAGATCTCGTCCTGATGACGGCATTCGGAGCGGGCCTCGTCTGGGGATCGGTTCTCGTTCGCTGGTAGGCCGAGAGCGCGTCTGGCTTCCAAGCTCGCCCTTCTGTTCCCGGGGCAGGGTTCCCAGTTCGTGGGCATGGGGCGATCTCTCTTCGAGACCTCGTCGGCGGCGCGCGCGGTCTTCGAGGAGGCCGATGCGACTCTGGGGTTCCCGATCTCCCGACTCTGCTTCGAGGGGCCCGAGGAGGAACTGAAGCGCACGGCAAACACGCAACCGGCGATCCTCACCCACTCGGTCGCGGCCCTCGCGGAGCTCCGGGAAAGCGCGCCGGACAGACTCGAGGGCGCCGTCCTCGCCGCCGGCCATTCGCTCGGTGAATATTCCGCGTGCGTCGCGGCGGGAGCGCTCTCGTTCGCCGACGCCTTGCGCCTCGTCCGCCGCCGCGGGGAGTTGATGCAGGAGGCGGTTCCGGACGGCGCGGGCGCGATGGCGGCGATCATCGGACTCCCGGCCGAGGAGGTCGAGGCGGTGTGCCGC
>DASUAD010000176.1:0-3725 GCA_035763965.1 Thermoanaerobaculia bacterium
ACGGGAGCTTCGCCGTGAAGAGGTGCGCGCGCTTCCCGACCATGAGCACCCCGAACATGAGGAAGAGGAGCGCGATCAGCACGACGAGGCCGACGCGAAACCGCCGGCCGACGGATGACTCGATCGCCATCAGATCCCTCCACCGGCAGGCGCGGCGTAAAGGCCGGTCCCGCACGGAAATCCCATCGAACGGAAATACTCCTGAAGAACGGGATGGCCACCGCGTGCCGCCTCCTCGAAGGTGCCGACGAACTGGAACCTTCCCTGGTGGAGGAACGCGATGCGGTCGGCCACGGTGCGCGCCGCCACGATGTCGTGGGTCACGGCGATCGAAGTGATGTTGAGCCGCACATTCAGATCCGCGATGAGCTGCGCAATCTTCTCGGACGTCAGCGGATCGAGTCCCGTCGTCGGCTCGTCGTACATGATGATCTCGGGCTCGAGAGCGATCGAGCGGGCCAGCGCCACGCGCTTGCGCATACCGCCGGAAAGCTCCGACGGCATTTTCTTCTGGGTCCCGGGCAGGCCCACCATCAGGAGTTTCTCCGCGACGAGGTCGGCAATCTCTTTCGGCGTCTTGCTCGTGTGCTCGACCAGCGGGAACGCGACGTTCTGCTCGACGTTCATGGAGTCGAACAACGCGCCGCCCTGGAAGAGCATGGCCACCCGCCGCCTCACCGGCGAGAGCTGTTCCTCCGTCAACCCGACGACGGACTGACCGAAGACCCGGATGTCCCCCTTGTCCGGCTGCTCGAGCCCGTTGATGTGGCGCAACGTGACGCTCTTCCCGGTGCCGGACGGGCCCAGCACGCAGAGAACTTCGCCTTTGCGGATCTTGAGGCTCACTCCTGCGAGTACTTCGCGGTGCGCATAGGCCTTCCACACGTTGTCGAACTCGACGATCGGCTCACCCTGAGCGAGAGGGCTCGGACCGGTGTCGGTTGAGAGCTTGAGCTCGGCTTTCACAGCGAGAGGAAGAGTTTCGTCAGGAAGAAATCGGAGATGAGGATCGAGATCGAAGCGAATACGACGGTGCGGGTCGTTGCCTGACCAACCGACGTGGCGCCGCCCGAGACTTGAAGGCCGTTGTAACAGCCGATGATCGCCACCTCGAGGCCGAAGAAGAAGGTCTTCGCGATCCCGCTCGTGATGTCCTGGATTGCGAGGTGATTCCAGATGCTGTTCAGGTAGTCCGCCGGTGTCATCTGGAGGTCGACGACCGCGATGAAGAGGCCGCCGAAGATTCCGAGGACGTCCGCGATCGCGGTCAGGATCGGCAGCATGATCATGACGGCAAGGACGCGCGGCAGGACGAGGCGGCGGACGGGCGAGACGGCCATGGACCGGAGGGCGTCGACCTGCTCGGTCACGGTCATCGAGCCGAGCTCCGCGGTGATCCCCGAGCCGACGCGGCCGCCGACCATGAGAGCCGTCAGCACCGGCCCGAGCTCGCGGACGAGCGACACGGCGACGACCTGCCCGATGAACATCTTGCCTCCGAAGGCCGCCAGCGAATAGGCGGTCTGGAGGGCCAGCACCATGCCCACGAACAGGGCCGTAATCCCGGTGATCGACAGGGACTGCACGCCGAGCACATCCATCTGGACGACGGCCTCGGAGACGTAAAAAGGGCGGCTGACGGCGGCGCGCGCGGTCTGGCCGACAAGGGTCCCGAGGCCGCCCAGATATTCGACGATCCCGGCGCCCTTCTTGCCGAATCGATCGACGAAGCGCAGCCACCGGAGATTCCGGTAGAAGATCGTCGTCGCCGTCTGCTGGGTCGTCGGTGGCATCGGGATTCACGCGATTCTAATTGGACTTGGCGTTGCTGTAAAACACGGCGCTCCCGGAAGTTGCGCGCGAGCGGCTCGCCTTCTCACCGCCGTTAGAATCCGGGCGGAATGCGGGCCCTTCGCTCCGCCATCGTCTGGCCGGTCATCGGCCTCGCCACCGTCGCCTTCGGCGTGCCCGCGATTTTCGCGGCCTTGCTGCCTCCGCGCGGGGATTGGTTCCTCCGTTTCGCGCGCGGCTGGGCGCGGACGCTGCTCGCGGTTGCCGGCGTCTCGGTGCGTGTTCTCCACCCGGAACGCCTCGAGCGGGGCAGGAGCTACGTGATCGTCGCGAACCATGAAAGCTTCTGCGACATCCTGGTGCTCCTCGCCAACCTGCCGATGCAGGTGCGTTTTCTCGCCAAGAGGAGCGTTTTCCGCGTGCCGGTGCTCGGCTGGTCGATCGCGGCCGCCGGATTCGTCCCGGTCGACCGCGAGGAACGGTCTCGCGGCGCAGATACGGTCGAGGCCGCGCTCCGCCGGCTCTCGGGAGGCCGGTCCCTGGTCATATTTCCGGAGGAGACCCGCACCCGCACGGGAGACCTCCTGCCGTTCAAGCGCGGCGCCGCGCACCTGGCGCTCCGGTCGGGGCTGCCGATCCTCCCGGTCGCGCTCGCCGGGACCTTCCGGGTGCTGAGGAAGGGCTCGCTCGTCATCACCCCCGGTCCGGTCGCGATGTCCGTCGGGGAGCCGATCGAGGTCAGAGGTCGGACGATCCGCGATCGCGAAGCGGTGACGCGCGCGGCGCGCGACGAGGTACAGGCGCTGCGAGCGGAGGCGCAGCGCGAGGTGGCGTGATACAAGACGGGAGACGGGAGACGGGAGACGAGAACGAAAATGTCCACCGCCACTGAGCTCACGGAAGAGAAAGTCCTCGAGGTCCTCAAGACGGTCCGGTTTCCCGGGCTGTCGCGGGACATCGTCTCCTTCGGGTTCGTGAAGGATCTGGCGGTGGGCGGAGGCAACGTGTCCTTCCGGCTGGAGGTCCAGACCTCGTCTCCGCGGGCCGCCGAAGAAATCCGGCGGGACGCGACCGAGCGCCTGCGCTCCCTGCCCGGGGTGAACGCCGTGACGATCCGGCTCGACGTGCGCGAGCCGGCCCCGCCGGCGCCGCGCGGCGCCCCCGGCGTCCCGGCGCCGGACGCGGCTCTCCTGCCCGACGTCCGGTTCAAGATCGCCGTGGCGTCGGGAAAAGGGGGGGTCGGGAAGTCCACGGTGGCGGCGAACCTCGCTCTCGCGCTGTCGAGGCTCGGATCGAGGGTCGGGTTGATGGACTCCGACATCTACGGGCCGTCACAGCAGATGATGATGGGGATCGACGAGAAGCCCTCGATCAACGAAGCGAACCAGATCGTTCCGGTCGAGAGGTACGGCGTCCGGGTGATGTCCCTCGGGTTCCTGATGGACGTGGATCAGCCGGTCATCTGGCGCGGACCGATGGTGATGAAAGCCGTCGAGCAGTTTCTGGGCGACGTCGCGTGGGGCAAGCTGGACTACCTCGTCGTCGACATGCCTCCCGGGACGGGTGACGCGCAGCTCACGCTGACGCAGAAGATCCAGCTCTCCGGCGCCGTCATCGTCACGACCCCGCAGGACGTCGCACTGATCGACGCCCGCAAGGGGCTGGCCATGTTCCAGAAGGTGAACGTGCCGGTGCTCGGGATCGTCGAGAACATGTCCTTCTTCATCTGCCCGAAATGCGGACACCGCGAGGAGATCTTCAAGCACGGGGGCGGCGAGCGAACCGCGAAGAAGCTGAACGTGCCGTTCCTCGGCGCGATCCCGATCGATCCGAAAGTCGCGATCGGAGGTGACTCGGGAGTCCCGATCGTCGCCGCGGAGCCGAAATCGCCCGTCACGGAGGCGTTCCTCCAGGTCGCGGAAACGATCCACCGA
>DASUAD010000177.1:0-2809 GCA_035763965.1 Thermoanaerobaculia bacterium
CTTCGACGTCGCCAGCCTTCGCCGCTTTCATCCACGCGTCATCGAGACCCTTGGCGCCCTGAGCGAAGACGGGAGCCGCAAGCAGACCAATGCACAGAACCAGAAGAACTCGTCGCATGCCTTCTCCTTTTCGAAGTGTCGCGATTCTACCTTTAGACTTCCGGGCGCCCGACCATGAGCTATCGCACTTTCGTCTCGTCGGCCGCGCTTCTCCTCGCGGGTTTCGCCTTGGTCGCGCAGGCTCCGTCCGCCGCGTGGCGGACGATCGAGACCGCGCACTTCCGCGTCCACTTTCCCCCGCACTTCGAGCCGTGGGCACGGCGCGCGGCCGGCGCGATCGAAAGCATCCACGACCGCGTGGCCGACGCCGTCGGCTGGCGCCCGAACCGCCCGATCGAGGTCGTGATCGGCGATCCGCAGGCGACGTCGAATGGAATGGCCTTTCCGTTCCTCGATCGCCCCGCCGTGGTGCTCTGGGCCACACCGCCGGAACCGGAGTCGGGCATCGGCTGGTGGACCGACTGGATGGAAGACCTCGTCGTCCACGAGGTCGCACACGTCGTTCACCTCGGACGTCCGCGCAACCGATCGCGCGGGATCCTCGCGCGCCTCTCGCCGATTCCCGTCGGCCCGCTGCTGCTGAAATCGCCGCGCTGGCTCGTCGAGGGTTACGCGACGTTGATCGAAGGAGCGCTCACGGGCTCCGGGCGTCCCGCTTCGAGCTTCCGCGCGATGGTTCTCCGGCGGTTCGCGATGGACGGGAAGCTGCCGGGGTACGCCGCACTCTCCTCGACGTCGGGCTGGCTCGGCGGATCGATGGCGTATCTCGTCGGATCGACGTACCTCGAATGGCTCGAAGCGAAGGAAGGGAAGGGCAGCCTGCAGAAGCTCTGGAAAAGGATGGCTTCGCATCGGGGAGGCGACTTCCCGACCGCCTTTCGAGGAGTGTTCGGGCGTTCGCCGGCCGACCTCTACGACCGGTTCCGCGCGGAGATCACCGCCGCCGCGCTCGAAGAGGAGAAGCGCCTGCGCTCGGCGGGACTCGCCGACGGGGAGACCTGGCAGCGCCTCGAGGGCGGAACGCTCTCCCTCGCGGTGTCGCCGGACGGGTCGAAGCTCCTCGCGCGCCGCGATCCGAAACGCGGCGAAACGTACCTGGCGGTGTGGACGATGACGCCCGGTCCGGAGGAGCTCCGTGCCGGGGAGAAACAGCGCGCGCGCGAAGCCGAGATCCTGCGCGATCCGGAGGAGGTTGCCGATCGCCCCGAGGTCCCTGCGCGGCGCTCGCCGCGATGGCGTCTTCCGAGCATGAACGGCTTTTCAGCCGAGAACCCGCGCTGGACGCCGGACGGCCGTGTCCTCTTCGCGAGGCGCGCTCCGGACGCGGACGGCGTGCTGCGGCTGGACCTGTACCTCTGGACGCTGGAGAGCGGATCGGTCGAACGGGTGACGAAGCTCGCCGACGTCACGGAGGCGGATCCCGCGCGCGACGGACGGTGGGCGGCCGGAACGCGGGTGCGGTATGGCATCTCGGAGCTCGTGGCGGTGGACCTCGCGTCCGGCGCTACCCGGGCGCTCGCCGTCACCGGAACCGCCGGCGACCCGTGGCACGTGTGGAGCCATCCGCGGATCTCGCCGGACGGAACGACGATCGCCGCGCTTCTCCATTCCGGAGGACGGTGGAGGCTCGTGACGGTGCCCGCGGCCGGAGGCGAGTTGCGCGAGATCGCCCTCCCGGGATCACCGGCCGGCGCGCCGGCGTGGAATGCCGACGGCTCGCGGATCTTCGTGGCCGCGGACCGCGAGGGGATCTGGAACGTCGAGTCGGTCCCAGTGAATGTCGCGGGGACAGGTCCCGCGGACCTGCACCCGCCGCAGTCCACCGCGGGGACAGGTCCTGCGGACCTCAACCCGCCGCATGAACCCGGAGCGGAAGCGCAGCTCACGACGCGCGTCACCGGCGGTGCGCTCGATCCGGCTCCGGCGCCCGACGGCACGTCGCTCTTTTTCCTCGAGGTCACGTCGAAGGGCGTGGACGTTCAGCGCCTCGCCTGGCCCGCTCCCGCCCTCGCGCCGCTTCCCCGACGGCCGGAGAGTTTTCCGCTGCTTCCGCCCGATCCGGCTCCCGCGACTCCGTTCGCGCGGTCGGAGGTCGCGCCGGACCGCGCGTACCGCATCGGCCCGAGCCATGTCGTCCGGCCGCTCGCGACGTACTCCCTGGGGCCGGACGGAAGCGCGTGGCAGATCGGCGTCGAGGGTTCGGACGTCCTCGGGCGCCTCGACTGGGTCGCGGCGGGATCGATCGGCAACGACGCGGGCCCGCGCGGCGCCTCTCTCGCCGGTTCCTATCGCGGACTGCCGGTCGAGCTCTCCGCGCACGCGTTCTTCGCGCGCGAAAAACCGGGAAGTCAGAGGGTCGTCCACCGGCGAGACTTCGACCAGCACCGCACCGGCGGATTCCTGGAAGCTTCCTGGTGGCGACCGTTCTCGGGAGGAAGAGTTCGAATCGACGCGGGAGGCGGGACGTCGCGGGTCGAACCGCTCGCCGGAGGCGACGATTTCGACCGGTCGCTCGTCTCCGCGCGCGTTCGCGCGAGCGCGCGGCGTGTGCGGGGCAAGAGCGGGTTCGGGCTCGACCTCGACGCGTCGGGCACGAGCGGATGGACCGACGGCCGATCCTGGCGACAGTTCCTAGCCGGGGCCGAGGCCTCGGCGTACTCTGCGCTCGGGCGTATCTCGGCGTCCGGGCGGTACGGCGACACGTCCGGATCACCCACGCGGTTCGACGTCTTCTCGATCGGCGGAGCGC
>DASUAD010000178.1:0-11901 GCA_035763965.1 Thermoanaerobaculia bacterium
CTGATCGCGGCGCGACCGCGCCGTCCGGTACTCCTCCTGGGATATGAAGCCCTTTTCGACGAACGGCTCGAGCCCGGCCAACTTCTCCTGAGCTTCGTCCAGCAGTCGCTTGCGCTCCTCGACCTGGTGCGCCGATTCCCGCGCGGAAAGCGGAGCGCCGGTATTCACGAGCGCGGAAAGATCTCGCTCCGAGGTCGCCGCGGAAGTCCGCGCCTCCGAGACCTCGGCGCTCGCCTTCAGGCGGAGAGCGTCCAGCGCGAGCCGCGCCTGCTCCGCTTCATTCGCGAGCTCGCGGGCGCGCGCGCTCGCCACGTCGAGCTCCTTTTGAAATGGCGCCGGGTCGAACTGGATCAGGCGATCGCCGGCGCGGACGAGGCTGCCCTCCTCGACGAGCCAGAGGATCTTCAACTCCACCCCGGGGACGACCGCTCCATACGTCTCGGAGCGTGCGGCCGAGAGCGTTCCCACGACCGGAACCGACGGCTCGAGGGTGCCTCTGCGGACGACGAAGACGTCGTTTCCGTTCTTTCTCGTTCCGAGACCGGCGGCGATGAGGCCGACGAGCAGGGCCGCTCCGCCGGCCAGCGCGAGGATCGCCGGGCGGGTCCGCGGCGAGTCCGCCGCCCGGCGGAGGATCGCGCGGACGGAAGGAAGGGCCGCGCTCACGGGAGGTTCCGGAACAGATTCACGTCCAGTCGGCCCGAAGAATACAGGCAATCGAGCCGCGCGAGCAGGATGCTCACGCGCGAATCGAGCTTGAGCAGCCGGGCGGAATTCAGCAGGTTCTCGGCGTCGACGACGTTGAAGTTGTCGGACAGGCCCCTCTCGAACCGGAGCCGCGCAACCTCCGCCTGGAGCTCCGCGACACGCTCGTTTTCGACCGCGATCGCGTGGTTACGTTTCAGCGCATCCAGGCGCCGGTAGGCGCGGCGGACCTCCCGCGCGAGATCGTCCTCCAGGACGAGGAGATTCCGCTTCCGCATGCCGAGATCGATCTCCGCCTGCCGCTTTCGTGCGTGCAGAACGGTGGCGTTCAGCCCGTACTGCGAGCTCAGTCCGAATACGAGGGCGGGATTGCGCGGGTGGAGCGCGTCCCCGGCGCTGCGGCCGCCGCCCGAGGCCTCGTAGCGGACGAAGCCGTCGAGCGACGGGAGCTCCAGACTTTTCGCGATACGCAGGGCGAATTCGGCGTCGTTCACCTGATCTTCCGCCTCCAGGGCCTCGGGCCGGCGATCCATCCGCTCTTCGATCGCCGAATCGATCCCCGCCTCCTGGACCGGCAGATCGGCCGGCATCTCGACCGAGAAGGCCTCGTTCTCGATGAGACCGGCCGTACGGCGGAGCACGTCGCGAACGTCGTCGAGCGCGTTTTCCGCGTCGTTCTTCGCCACGACCGTCGAGGCTTCCTGCTGCTCGGCGCGCAGGACGTCGAGCCGCGAAACGCTTCCGGCCGAGAACCGGGCCCGGGAGAAGGTCGTCAGCTCCCGCGCCCGCTCGACGCGATCGGCGGCAAGCTCGAGCGCCTCGCGCTGGCGCGCGACGCCGAGATACGCCTGGTAGACCAAAAGCACGGTTCTCCGTCTCGCGACTTCCAGAGCGCGCGACTGCCCGGAGGTCGAGCGCCGGGCGAGCCGCAGAGGCTCGGAAGTGACGGCAGGGTCGGCGCCGCGCAGGAGCGGCTGCCGGAGGGTCAGCCGGTAGTCGCCGGTGTAGGCCTCTCCGCCCGGGGCGTCCGGCTGGCGGTCGACGACCGCCTGACCTTCGAGGGCCGTTCCGAAGAGGAATTGCTGCGAGAGCTGGAGCCCGTACCTGTCGGTGCGTTGTCCGGCCTCGTCTCTCTTCTCGAAGGCGAAGAACGGCGTGACTTGCGGAAGGAAGGTCGAGCGGACCGCGCGTTCGGTCAACTGCGTCGAGAGCAGGGCATCCGACGTGTTCAGGAGCTCGGGGTTCCGGCTCAAGGCCAGCCGCAGCGCGGTTCCGATCGTCAGGAGCGGAGACTCGGCGGACGGCGCCGGATCCGGCGCGCGGGTCGCTTCCTGGCCGGTGACCGGCTCGCCGAACGCGATGGAAGCCAGTGCGAGCGATGCCATCAACGAGCGCCGCAACGGCTCAGCCGCTCATCCATCGCGCAGCGCCGCGGCCGGATCGATCCGGGCCGCGCGCCGTGACGGGCGAAGACCCGTCAGGACTCCGACCGCGACGCACGATACCGCCAGCACCGAGAACGAGAACAGGGAAAGGAAAGGACCTCCTCCCGATCGGTCCATTGTCAGGAGAGCGACCGCGATGCCGACGAAGAGACCGGCGCCTCCTCCGATCACCCCGAGCAGGATGCCCTCGAGCTGGAACTGCAGGACGATGTCGCGCGCCCGCGCTCCGACCGCTCGCCGGACTCCGATCTCACGCGTTCGCGCGATGACCGATGCGGAGAGGAGGTTCGAGATCCCGAAGACGGCCGACGCCCCGGTCAAGAGCGCGACGATCCAGATCAGGCGATCGAAGGTCCGTCTCGTCTGTCGGTACTGTCGAAGCGTCTGGTAGGGGGACGCGAGGCGGGCCGGGCCGTCCTGATACCGGGCGCGATCGAGGAGGAGCGCGAACCGCAAGGCCTCGTTCGCCGCGGAAGGCGACCGGAATGACAGCACCGCAACGTCGATCGGATATCGCTCGTCCGACTCGGACGCCGAGCCCGGCTCGGCGCCGAGAGGCAGCACGATCGCGCGGTTCCAGTCGAGCGACGGAATCTCTCCCGCGGATGCACCCTCCGTCTCGCATTCCGCGAGCTGTCCGACGACCTCGAAACCCCGTCCGCCGAGCGTCAGGATGCGTCCGGGTCGCGCCTCCTGCATCTGCCGCGCGAGATCACTTCCGACGACTGCGTACGGCGACTTGCGCTCGACGTCGAGGTCTCCGAGAAGCCGTCCGAAGCGGGGACGCATGCCCAAGAGCGGGCCCAGAGGGCCCGCGATCGAGTAGACGGGAACCGTGACCGGAGCCCCCTCGACGACGACGCTGCGTCTGTCCGTCCGGATGACGAGCGAGACGCGCGCTCCCGTCAGGAGGCCCAGGCGATCGGCATCGGCGGCCGTCAGACGAGAGGCGCCGGTTTCGCCGGCGGGGTCCGTGCCGCGGCTGACGAGGTAGACGTTGTTCAGGCCGGCGCGCTCGAGTGCGCGAATGGTCGCGGCGCGGCTGCGTTCGACGAGTGCGGTCAGGCAGACGACGATCGCCATGGCGATCGCGAGCGCGACGAGCGCAGCGCGGGTGCGCGTGACGTCCGTCCGCATCGCATCCCCGGCAGCCTCGAAGGCGCGGCGAAGCTCGGCGGGCGAGAGAAGGAAACGTCTCACGGCGCCGACGCGGACGCTCCCCGGATCACGGCACGCCGAACGTACACGGGAGAGTGACCGTTCCCGGGACCGGAACGCTGACGAAGGCGCTCGTGCACTTCGGGCCGGCGTCGGACTGTACGGACACGACCGCGGCGATGGTCGAGGGCGTGGCCGCACCGGGGCAGGCCTTTCCCTCGAGCTCGACGCGGTACTGTCCGGCGGCCGGGCTCTGGAGAACGACGCGTTCCGTGCGATTGGCGCTCGACTCGCATCCCGCCGGGAACGTCTGTCCGACCACCCCGCTCGGTCCGATCAGGCGGACGTCCACGTCGCCTGCGCCGCTCCAGCTCGCGTCGACTTCGAGGAAACGGAGCGGAGGGATCGTCGGAGTAGGAGTGACGGTCGGAGTCCGGGTCGGCGTCGGGTTGTCGTCGTTCGAGGCGGCGACGGCCGCGATACCCGCCGCCAGCGCCGCGCCCCCGGCGACCGCGACCCCGGTGCTGATTCCACCCGTGCTCGTGCCGGAAGACGCCCCCGCGCTCTTCGAGGCCTTCAACGCTTCCGCCACCGTGACGATGGCCCCGGAGAAGAGGATGATCTTCGCGATGTCCTTCGGGTTGAAGCCGGGCGGGTAGGGGTTCTGCCCCTCCCGCGTGAGACCGATCGTGAGACCGGCTCCGGCGGGCCCGACAGGAATGCCCTTGCTCTTGCAGGAGGTGCCCGGGACGACCGGCGGAGTCCAGTCCCCCTTCCGCCTCGATGCCTGGGAGAGGTCATAGGCGCGCAGGAAATAGTCGACGGCGCGGGTCTCCGGCAGCGGCCGCGGCAGGATCGCGGCAAGAGTCGCCGGCGGGCCGGCCATCCTCGCGTAGTAGTAATCCTCGGTCCCCGCGGCGCGAAAGTAGACGTATCCGCGGTCGTAGTCCTGTCCCGGCGTGACGCCGGCGTCCACTTCGGGAGCGATGATGGGGGTCATGCACGCGAGCGGGTCGTGAGCGATCTCGATGGGAGACTCGGCGGCCGGAGTCACCGCGGCCTGCGTGCGCGCCGGGAGCGGCGAGCAGGTCGCGAGGAGCGCGATCAGCGTCGATGCAGCCGTGGCCCGGCGCAACGAGCCGTTTCCGCGGATTCTCATCGGGCCGGCCCTCCTTCTTTCTTCCGGAGTCCGTGGTCGGGCTGCGCGAGGACGGCGGCGATCTCGCGGCTCGAGACGAGCTCGAGGGTCACGACTCCCTCGAGCCCGTAAGCGCTGACGTCGTTGACGGCGGCTTCTCCGGAGGGAATCGAGATTCTCCGCTCCAGCACGAGCCGGCCGTCGATACCCAGGAAGCGCAGAAACACGACCGTCTCCTCCGTCGCCTCCGACGTTAACTCCAACCAGGCCGGCTCAGCGGCCGAGATCGAGATCAGCGATGCGCGCCAGCGCCGTCCGTCGGACGTCGTGAACGGCGTGATCGAAGCTGCGACAGAGCCGCCGGAGGTCGACGGCGAGACCGCGACGTCCTTGATCGTCTGGCTCGACCCCGACCCGTTCGTCGCGATCAGGGCCACCCGGTGCGTACCCGCGGTCGTGAACGTGTGCGAGGGCGACTGTGCGGTCGAAGTGCCGCCGTCGTCGAAGATCCAGAACCAGCTCGTCGCCTGCGGCGAGCTCGTGTCCGTGAAGATGACGGGACTCCCGACGCTCGCCGCGGAGAACGTGAAGTCGGCGGCGGGCGGAGCGAGCGAGTACGTCGAGCTCGTCGACTCCGGGCCCGCCACGTCGGCGTTGCAGTGGGCGCGCACGAAGAGAGTGATCGGGTCATTCGATCCCCGCGGGGGAGCAACGGCGCTCGTTCCGCCGGCGACGACCGTATACGGATCGCCGTTGATGCGAAACGCGTAGGAGGAGGGCGCGGGACCCGCGGCCGGCGGCTCCCAGTCAACTGAGAGGAAATCCGTGGCGGTCACGGGGCCCGTCGGGTTGCCGAACGGCGCGATGGTCGGGTTCACGGGCGCGCCGGGGGGGGCGCAGAAGGTCAGGCTCGCGGGATTGGAAGTGCCTCCAGTCGAGCCGGGGTTCCGGACGGTGACCGTGATCGCTCCGGTCGCCGGTATGGCCGAGGCCGGCACCATGACCGTCAGCAGCGTCGGCGAAACGAACGTCGCCGGGTACGAGACGCCGTCGATGACGACCGTCGCGCCGTCGACGAATCCCGAGCCCGCGATCGCGAGCGTGAACCCGGTCGCGGCCGGCGAGAGCGTGAGGTCCGCGATCCGCGGCGGGGCGTCCGTGACCGGGATCGTGTAGCTGCGGCTCACGGCGCAGCCGTTCGCGTCGGTCGCGGTCACGGTGACTGTGAACGTGCCGGCGGCCGTCGGGGTTCCGGAGACCGCTCCGGCGGGCGACAGCCCGAGCCCGCTGGGCAGCCCGGTACTGGTGTACGCGTACGGAGCGGTTCCTCCGCTCGCGACGAAGGTCGTCGCGGAATACGGAACGCCGACCGCTCCGCCTTCGAGCGTCGAAGGGGATAACGCGAGGAGGGGGCAGATCCGAAAGATGTACGTCCTCCCGCCCGTGCAACCGTTGGCGTCGGTCGCGACGACCGTGACGTTGACGACGCCCGCCGCCGTGGGCGTTCCGGAAATCACGCCGGTCGCGGGGTCCAGAGTGAGCGTCGAAGGAAGGCCGGTCTGCGCGTACGAGAACGGTGCTGTCCCTCCGCTCGCGGCGATTGTCGCCGTGAACGGCGCGCCGACGATCGCCGCGGGGAGAGCTTCCGGCGAGACCGCGAGCGCGGCGCAGACCGCGAGCGTGTACGTCAGGGAGGTCGCGCAGCCGTTCGCGTCGGTCGCGGTCACGGTGAACGTGAACGTCCCTGACTGGGTTGGTGCGCCGGAGAAAGCGCCGGAGGGCAGGAGCATGAGCCCCGGCGGCAGTCCCGTGCCGGCCGAAAACTGCCAGGGTCCGGCGCCGCCCAGGACCGTGATGGCCTGGTCGTACGTCACTCCCTGCGAAGCGGGGGGCAGCGCGCCCGGCGAGAGCAGGGTGGGCGGGCACGAAACGGTCACCGTGTAGTTCTGGGCTCCCGCGCAGCCGCTCGCGTCCACAGCGCGGATTCGGAACGTGTACGTCCCCGGGGTGGTCGGCGTACCGGAGACGACACCGCCCGGGGACAGGTCCAGACCGGACGGAAGAGATCCCGACGTCACCGAGAAGCGGTACGGGGCGATTCCGCCGGCGCCATGGAGCGCCCGGTTGTAGGCCACCCCCACGAACCCCTCGAAGAGAACGGAGGGCGAGATCGTGATCGAGCCGCAGCCTCCGGTGATCGAGAGCGTGTAGCTTCGGCTGCCCGAGCACTCGTTCGCGTCGAAGGCACGAACCGTGAACGAAAAGGTGCCGCCCCCTGTCGGCGTGCCCGAGAGAACTCCTCCAGAGGAGAGCATGAGGTCCGGCGGGAGAGCTCCAGAAGTCACCGAAAAGGCGTAGGGCGCCGTTCCACCCGACGCGGCAAACGTCTGGTCGTAGGCGGAGCCCACCGCTCCGCCCGGAAGAGTCGCCGGCGCGAGGGAGATTACCGGACAACCCGGGGTGATCGCCGTCGACACGGGGGCGCCGGAAATCGGCCCGACGCCCGTTCCCTCGATCGTGTAGTTGACGTTGTCGACGGTTCCCGAGATCGCATTCACGTGTACCGTGAAGGACACGGTCTGTCCGCCGACGCCGGCGGGCAGGGTCCCGACGTTCCAGGTGACCACGCCCGCCTCCGAGAGGACGCCGCCGTTCGTGGCGGACACGAACGACGTCACCGCCGGAACCGGGTCCCGGATGACAACGTTGCTCGCGTTCGAGTTGCCGCTGTTGCCGTAGGTGATCGTGTATGTGAGGTTCGCTCCCGAGGTGACGGAGGCGGGAGCGCTCTTCGCGATCGTCAGGTTCTGGGAGGTGAAGCTCGCGGCTTGGAGAAAGACCGCCGAATCCAGGAGGAAGTCGTCCGTGTCGGCGATGGCCAGCTTGATGTGATGGCTCACGTTGGGTGTCAGCGTCGCCGTCGCCGTGAGCACGGTCGTGAATCCGTCGAACTGCGTCACGAAAGGCGTCGGCATGCCGAGGTCGGAAGGGTCGTTGTTCCTGAAGAAGGACGAGTTCGTCTGGAGGTTGACCGTATTGATCGCGACCGGAGTGTTCGTCCCGGGAATCAGCGCGACGTTCTGGCCGTCGATGAAGAACGCGAACACGTCATTGAATTGCCCGACGAACTCGTTGTACTCGTCGGAGGCGAAAACGTAGCGGAAGCTCACGCCGTTCGAAGACGGCACGAAGTCGAATTCGAGGACCGCGGCATCGAAAGTCGTGTGACCGGCCCCGACAATGGCGTTGAGGTCCGCGTCCCCCGGCCTCTCGTTGATCGCCGTGACACCGTCGTCGTCGTTCGGGCCCGCCGCGTTCGCGACGTTTCCGGAGCTCAGGATGACACCGCTTTCGATTCCGAGCCCGTCGGCGAGGCCGCCGCTGAACGAGCCCCCGGCGACGTTTGCCCCGGTGAACGTCACGTTGCTCACGGTTACGCCGCCTCCCGCGAGAAGCTGGGCGAGCTGCTGCGGTGTCGTCGAGTTCAGGTCGACGGTCGTGACCCCGAGGGAGGGCTGGGCCGCCAGCAGGAGGAGAAGCGAGGAGAAGAGAACGCAGACTCTCTTGCGCATGGCACGCTCCTCAAACGGAACGGTTTGCTCGAACGGAGTCCGAGGCTCCCGCCGTTCCTCAGCCCCGCACGGCCCTCGAGAACATCGCGAACCCAACTCTTCCTGGCGGCTTCGCACGATCGAATCGAAGTTCTTCCCGCCGATTGCTGAGCGGGATTCTCTCCCTGCTTCGCGTCTCCCCGCACAAGGATTTTGTCGCAATCGCGCCGGCCGCAAGTCCTTCCGCGTCCGTAGGATGGGACACGCTTTTGATGTATGTTCACGCCTCGCCGTTCATGAGCACGTCTTCGTCGGGATCCCTCGAGGGCAAGTACGAAGTCATCGCGAAGATTCGCGAAGGCGGGATGGGTGCGATCTACAAGGTCCGCCACCGCCTGTTGAACGAGCTGCGGGTCATCAAGGTGATGCGTCCGGAGGTCGCCCAGAGCGCGGATCAGCGCAAGAGGTTTCTTCGGGAGGCTCAGACCGCGACCCGCCTCCGGCACCCGAACATCGTCGCCTTCTACGACTTTTTCGTCGACGAGGAAGACACGGCGTACATGGTCATGGAGTACATCGAGGGGGTCAACCTCCGCGACGTCGTCCGGAGCCTGGGGGCCTTCCCGATCCCCCTTGCGATCGACCTCTCCCGACAGTGCCTCTCCGCGTTCGACTACCTGCACCGGAAGGGAATCGTGCACCGCGACGTATCGCCCGACAACATCATGATGACCCGCGAAGAGGACGGGAGTCTCCGAGCGAAGCTGATCGACCTCGGGATCGCCAAGATCGCCCAGGCCAAGGAGGAGCTAACCGCCGCGGACGAGTTCATCGGGAAATTGCGCTACTCCTCCCCCGAACAGCTGACGAAGAGCGCGTCGTCGCCGCAGATCGACGGCCGCAGCGACCTCTTTTCGTTCGGGATCGTGCTCTACGAGATCCTGACCGGCGTATGTCCCTACGGCGGCGAGAGCCTCCACGAGATCATCGCCAACCGGCTGGAGCTCCCACCTCTCTCCTTCGACATCAGCGACCCGAGCGGGCGGCTGCCTCCCGTCCTGAAGCAGGCCATCGGGAAGGCGCTCGAGCGGTCGCCGGCAGACCGATATCAGACCGCGGGGGAGTTCAGCGACGCCATCGAGCCCTTCGCCGAAACGGGAGGGGAGGAGCATCGGCGCGAGATCGAGAAATTCGTCGACAGCGCCATGGGTCTCGCGGCGAAAGCGTCGATCGGCCAGGAGCGAGGTGCTTCTGATCTCGGGCCCACGGTCAGGGCGAACCTCGACGCAAACGGGCCCGCCGGGCTCGAATCCTCCCGCGATCTGAAGTTTCGGGACACGATCGCGAGGTGGTCCCCGACGCCGCCGTCCGCCGCCGCCGCTGCCGGTGAACCGCGGCCGATGGCGCGTGGAAAGCCTGCCCGTGCGGAGCTCACCGGGATCACGTTTCCTCCCCGAGGCGATGTCACGTCGCGCGAAGAAAGGAGGCGACGCTCGCCCGTGGTGACGTACGGAGCAGTGGCCGTCGCCGCCGCGCTCCTCGTGGGTTTCGGCGTGTGGATCTCGCGCCCGCGCGAAAGGACCCGATTCGATCGCCCGGAGACCACCGTCTCGCCCGCGCCTGTTGCCCGGGCTTCGCCGGGCCTTCCGGGAGAAATCGAGAACGTCGGGCCGTCGCGGGAGCGAGCACCCGAATTGCAGCCGACGGCAGGTGTTCCCGCGGAGCCGACCGGCGTGCCGACACCTCGAGACTTCCGTGCGTCCGGGCCCGCCGTCTCGACGCCCCGGCAGCGCCCCCGACCCACGGCTCCTCCGCGCGTGGCCGAGCTTCTTCCGACGAAACCCGCCGTTCGAGGGAGCGAGGCAGGCGGCTCCGTCTCACCGCGCGGGCAGGCGGCCGTCTCCGGCGCGCCGGCCGCTCCCGCGACAGGCGCGCCCAGGATGCACTACTGCTCGGAGATCGAAGAGACCGTCTACAGACAGGGCGTCACGAAAGAGGTGCCCTCGGGTTTCGAGGGGATGGCGGCGAAGGCGCCGCGCCCCGACTCCGGGCTGATGCGGATCAACATCTCGCTCTCGAAGAATCGACCCGCCGACGACGAGCCGTTTTTCGTGGCCGTGCGCTTCGAGAACGGAGGCGACGCCCGGGTCGACGCACAGCGCCTCGAGGAATCGTCGAGTCGCGGGGGCCTCCGGCCAATCGCCGGCGCGGCGGTTCCCGTCACGGTCAGCCCCGGCGGAATCAAGGAGCTCTTCCGATACCCGCTGACGCTTTCCGGGGGAGAGCCCTACAGCAAGGTATTCGTCGTCAGCGACGCGAAAGGGGATTCCTGGAGGGCGGGAATCCGACTCGTTCCCTGCGCCGACTGACCCCGATCGCAGGGGGGTTTCCTCAACCGCGGGCCCGAGAAACCTCTCTCGATTTCGCGATCCGCGTCTCGATCTGGAGCATCCAGAAGAAGAGCGCGGTGAAACCGACGAGGCCCGCGAAGAAGACCGCTCTCGTGGGGGTGTCCATCAGGATCTTCCCCTGCGGGTTGATGACCGTCTGGGGATGGAGCGACGCGGTTACGCGGGGCGCGACGAAGACGAGGAAGGGCATCAGCACCGCCGCGAAGAGAGCGTACGCCGCGCCGATGCGCGCGCGGCGTTCCGGGTCGTCGATCGCCGCGCGCAGGAAGAGGTACGCGCCGTAGAGGAACACGAGAAGGAGATAGGAGGATTCGCGCGGGTCCCAGTTCCAGTACGAGCCCCACATGATCTTCGCGAAAAGCGAACCGGTCACGAGCGTCAGGATCGCGAAGAGCAGGCCGAGGCGTACGGACGCTTCTGCGATCTCGTCGTGGCGCGGCTTTCTCCGCACGAGGTACGCGAGCGAATACGCCGCGGCGACGACGAAGGCGAGTGCCGCGGTCCAGGCACAGGGGACGTGAAAGAAGACGATCCGCGACGATTCGCCGATGAAGCCCTTCGCCGGCTCGACCCAGAGAAACGCCCCCGCGATGACCGCGGCCATGTATGGGAGAAGGATCAGCTTCAAGAATTTCATCGGTCCTCGTTCATCGTTTCTGAACTGTGGCGGGTGCAGGTTCGCAGAACCTGTCCCCGCGACTTTCCCCGGGGTCAATCTTCCCACGCCGCGGAGGCGAGCAGATACGCCGCCGAGGTCGCCGCGCCGTCGTAGGCAAGAAGAACGCGGAGCGCCGTCGCGGCGACCGCTCCCTGCGAGGCCTCCTTCGTCGCCTCGATCGCGGGCAGCAGGAGCGGCACGAGGAGTGGAAAGGACACGATGACGAAGAGCACGTTGCGCTGTCCCGCCCGCGCGACGAGCGCCGAGAGGAACGTCGAAACGACCGCGAGCCCCCACCCCCCGAGGAGGATCACGAGCACGAGCGCCAGCGGGGAGCCGACGTTCCACTCGAGGAGGATGGCGAACGCGGGCACCGAAAGAGCGGCGATCGCGAGGAAGAGCGCGAAGTTGAAGAGCGACTTCCCTGCGAGAACGACGATGCCCGGCGCGAGCTTGCGCAGCGCGAGTCCCGTCCCGGTTTCCTCTTCGCGGACGAACGCCCGGGGCAGGCCGGTCGCCGCCGAAAAGAAGAGGAGAACCCACAGCAGGGCTGCGTCGACGCCCGCGCGAGCGTCCGGAGGGATCCCGAACGGCCCCACCGCGAACGAGACGAGCGCGATCGCGGTTGCGGCAAAGAAGAAGATCGACGCCATCGCGACGCGGCGGCGGAGCTCCTGGGCGGCGTCCTTCCCGCACACCGCGAGCGCCCGCGCTCCGAACCCGAGCCGAGGTGCGGCGACCCGGTTCATCGGGCCTCGTGTCCCGTGTCCCATGTCCCGATCTCCAGGACCTGGTCCGGCGGGGGCAGCTCTCCCAGGTCGGTGCCCGCCAGCAC
>DASUAD010000179.1:0-3750 GCA_035763965.1 Thermoanaerobaculia bacterium
CTGGCCGCCCGCCCCGCTCTCCCGCGGACGGTGTCTCCATGACCTCCGAGTGCCGCCGCACCGACTCGGCGCTCGCGAGCGCGGACACCGCCGCGCTCGACGTGGCGCGAGATCACGCCTCCGGCTGCAATCGCTGCGCCGAGCGGATCCGCGCCTTCGACGAGATCTCGGCCGCGGCGATGTCGCTCCGCAAGGACTGGGATGACCCGGCGCTGTGGCCGAAGATCCGCGAGTCGCTCGTTCGGGAGACGTTCGCGCCGTCTCAGGGGCCGGCGGAGCGCGAGCGCGCTCCCCGGATGGCGCCGACGTGGCCGGCGTGGATCGCGATCGCCGCGATCGCCGCGCTGTTCCTCGTCTCCTTCGTCGGCCTCCAGGTGTTCCGGCCGAGTCTCGGAGACCGGCAGATCTTCGGCGTGCGTTCGCTGCCGAAGAATCCCCTGCTGACCGACGCCGCGCTCCAGGACGTCGAGAAGAGCGAGCGCGAATACGTCCGATCGATCGAGAACCTCGCGCGGGTCGCGCAGCCCCGGCTCGACACCGCCGAGACTCCGCTTCTCATCTCTTACCGCGAAAAGCTTCTCCTGCTCGACAACGCGATCGCCGAGCTGAACGGCCAGATCGAGCAGAACCGCTACAACACGCACCTCCGCCGGCAGCTGCTGGGCATCTACGCCGAGAAGCAGCAGACCCTGCGGGAGGTCATGAAGGGAGCCACATCATGAGACCAGCCGGGAAACGGAAAACGGAAAACGGAAAACGACGCAGGAGCGCCGTTCTCGCTCTTCTTTTCACGGTTTCGGCCGGAGTGCTCGGCGCGGAGGCGCCGGATCGGGAGGAGTTCAAGAGGACGTTCGAGAAGACCGTTTCTCTGCGCTCCGGGCAGAAGCTCCGGATCGAGCATGCGAACGGAAAGATCGAAGTCCGGACTCACCGCGAGCCGGAAGTGAGAGTGTCCGCGGCAATCCGGGTCTCGTCTTCCGATGTGGACGGCGCCCGGCAGTTCTCCGAACAGATCCGGATCGACGTCGCCGAGTCGCCGGCAGGGGTCTCGATCGTGACCCGGTATCCCGAGAAGAAGTGGTCGTTCACGGGTCGCGGGTTCGCTTCCTACTCGGTGGACTACGACATCGTGATGCCCGAATCGTCGCCGCTCGAAGTGCGCAACCGCTTCGGCAACGTCCTCGTGCAGAACCTCAAGGCCGCGGCCGACATCAAGAACTCCAACGGGGGAATCGAGTTCCGGGACGGCCGCGGCGCGCAGCGGTTCGAGAACTCCTTCGGAAAGGTGGAGCTCGCGAGAAACGAAGGGAACGCCACCATCGTGAACAGCAACGGCAGCGTGACGGTTTCGGACGTGAAAGGGGAGCTCGACCTCTCGAACCGGTTCGGCGGCGTCTCGGTGACCCGGATCGGCTCCCGCAGCCGCATCACCAACAGCAACGGCAGCGTCGAGGTGCTGAACGCGGACGGTCCGACGCAGATCACGTCCTCGTTCGGATCGGTCACGGTGAGGGACGTCGCGGCGGATCTCTCCGTGAAGAACAACAACGGATCGATCGAGGCGTCGAACGTGCAGGGGAACGCCGAGCTCGAGAGCTCGTTCGGCGGCATCCGCTTCACCGACATGAAGAA
This sequence comes from Thermoanaerobaculia bacterium, assembly GCA_035763965.1. Classification (GTDB taxonomy): domain Bacteria; phylum Acidobacteriota; class Thermoanaerobaculia; order UBA5066; family Gp7-AA6; genus Gp7-AA6. Next base: position 1,633 of record DASUAD010000179.1, read on the forward strand.
GCGGATCACCTGCACCGGAAACAACGCGAAGGTCGTCGGCGCCCGCGCGGGAGAGACGGTTTCGGTCCGCACGAGCTTCGGCGGGGTGGAGATCTCCGACGCCGCCGGCGTCGACGTGCAGAGCTCGAACGGGAAGATCGTCGTGCGGGGGATTCGCGGCGGCGCGCTTCTGACGACGAGCTTCGCCCCGATCGAGGCATCGGACGTCCGCGGAAACGTGACCGCGGTCAACTCGAACGCGGCCGTGACCCTGACCGACATCGGCGGATCGGTCGACGTCAGGACCGGATTCGGCAGGGTGAACCTGACGCGGACGAAGGGCGGAGCGAAGGTGCTCTCGGAGAACGCGAGCGTGTCGCTTTCCGACATCAACGGCCCCGCGTCGGTCAAGACCAGCTTCGGCGCGATCGAAGCGTCGCGCATCATGGGGGACCTGACGGCCGAGAACTCCAACGGCGCGGTCCGCGCGTCGGATATCCGGGGATCCGTCAACGCCCGGACGTCTTTCGGTTCCGTGAACCTGGACGGCGTTCGCGAGAGCGTGGACGTCGTCAACCAGAACGGGGCCGTCGAGGTGGTCACCGTGCCCGCGGGTTGCGCGCGCCTCACGCTGAAGACCTCGTTCGCGCCGCTCCGCGTGTACCTGCCGGAGGGCGCCGGCTACACGGTCTCGGCGCGGACCTCGTTCGGACGGGTCAACTCCGAGATCCCGGTCGCTTCCGGGTCGGCCCGGGGCGAGTCGCTCTCGGGCAAGATCGGCGACGGCCGCTGCGAGCTGACGCTCACGAACAACAACGGCAACATCGAGCTGCTGAAGAAAAGATAGGGTCAGGTCTCCACTTGCCACATCCGGGCGGCCGGCGCCCGGACTGCGGCATGAGAATCCCTCGGCACCGCGGTCTCCCGGGCCGGCGGTGGCACAATCGCCGGCGATGTCCGTCGATCCCACCTCCAGGCCCGATGCTCCCCACGCCGGCGGCGAGGAGGAGCTCGTCAAGCTCGACCCCGACCATCCCGGCTTCCGCGATCCGGTCTACCGCGCTCGGCGAAACCAGATCGCACGACTGGCGCTCGAGTACCGTCCGGGCGCGCCGCCGCCGCTGGTCGAATACACGAACGCCGAGCACGACGTCTGGCGCACCGTTTGGGAGCACCTCGCGCCGCTCCACGCAACCAACGCGGTCTCGGAGTGGCGGGAAGGAGCGGCCGAGCTCGACCTCGACCAGCGCTTCATCCCGCAGCTCGTGGAAGTCAACGAGGACCTGAAGGCGGGGCCCCTCCCTCCCGGCATCGAGATGCTGCCGGTCGCGGGCCTGATTTCCGCTCGCGGTTTCATGTGCTCGCTCGGGCGCGGCGTCTTCCTCTCGACGCAGTACATCCGCCATCATTCGATGCCGCTCTACACGCCGGAGCCGGACGTCGTGCACGAGCTCGTCGGTCACGCGACGAGCTTCTTCCGCCCGGAGATCGTGCGGTTGACGCGGCTCTTCGGCGAGGCGGCGCTCGGCGCGGACGAGGAGACGCTGAGAGAGCTCGAGCGCGTGTACTGGTACACGCTCGAGTTCGGCGTCGCGCGCGAGGAGGACGACGTCAAGGCGTACGGGGCCGGACTGCTGTCGTCCTTCGGGGAGCTCGGGCGGTTCGCCTCACAGGCGGACCTGAAGCCGTTCGACATCGCCGAGATCGCGCGGACGAACTACGACCCGACGACCTACCAGAAGACGCTCTTCGTCGCGCCGAGCTTCTCGGAGATGGAGAAGCGGGTGGGCGGGTGGCTGGAGGAGGTCATCGAGCGCCGGAAGGCCGGAAAGGGGCCCTAACCTCCCGGGTCTCGGAGCCATGCCGGCGGATTCCGGTGCTTGCCGTGTCCCGCCGGCCGGCGACGGGACGTCCGAATCGGCCGGTCCGATCCGGACTCGCGGCCTCGCACGCCGGCACATCGTTCGATCCGTCTTCACTGCAGCAGCCGCTGAAACGCCTTCATGTCCTTCGACGTCTCGTAGAGGAGCTCTCCGGTCGCCACCGACACGACCGTGAAGCGCGGATGGGGGCCCGGCGTCTCGTTCCACGCGTCGATCGACAACCCGAGCCGCGCGCCGTCTCCGGAGTAGCCGGAGA
>DASUAD010000180.1:0-2383 GCA_035763965.1 Thermoanaerobaculia bacterium
AGTGCCGAGTAGGGGGGAAGCGGAAGCGGCGAGCCCGTCGGGAACACGTCGGTCAGCGCCCCGATCCAGACGAGCACGCCGGCGTACAGCCAGAACAGGAGCCTCGCCCTCAGCCCGCGAAAGGCCGGAGCGAGGGGGAGCCGCCGTCGTCGACAGCGCACGAAGAGGTCGGAGATCCCGAGCGCGAACGGAACGACACAGAGCACGAGGGTCAATCGCATCGCCCACCCGCTCGCGGCCCGATCGCCCAGGAAGACGCTGTCCGGGGTTCGGAAGGGGCCTCCGATGCTGGCGTCCAGCGAGCCGACGAGCGCTTCGGTCGCACGTCCCAGCTGACCGAACCGCTCGACGGAGAGCGGCGCGGCAGGGTCTCCAGCCGGAACCTGCGGGTCGTCTCGCTCCGAGGTCGTGAGCGTGATGGCTGCGACCCCGCGACCGAGGAACGGACCCTGCTCGCCGGCCGCGAACGGGATACCCAGGTCGACCAGCTGCGTCAGGACGGACGGCAAGGAGGGAGTAACTCCCACCTGCTCCTGGACTCGTGCCGCCGCCGTGCTCACGAGCGCACGAGCGGGTGACTCCGGGCGGTCTCCGGCGACCGCGATCCGTGGGAGCCCCGTTCCACCCAGCCCGTCGAGTACGACCACCGCGACCGCGTCTGCAGCGAACGGAGACCGTTGCGCGAAGCGCGCTGCGCCGGCGCCGCCGTACGCTCCCGCGTCGGTGGACACCAGCACGAGTGTCCGTTGTGGCAACGGGTCGGGGCCGTCGTCCTGCCGCGCATATCCGCGCGCAATTTCGAGCAGAGCAGCCGTCCCCGAGGCGTTGTCGCCCAATGGCTGGCCAGCACCCGCGTTGTCGCGATGGGCAACAAGCACGATTGCCTCCGCGGCTCGACCCGGCACGACGGTGACGACGTTGCGGAGTGCGACCGTACCGAGATCGGCGAGGTCTTCGGTCCAAACGTCCACCTCGGTGGTCAAGCCCAGGGCCGAGATGGTCTCGCTGTACCACCGCGTAGCGTTCTCGGCTTCAACGGTACCCGGCACTCGGGCCGGGTGCACGGTCGACAACTGCTCGTAGAACTCAGCGGCCGAAGCCGCCTCGAACAACGGCTCCAGCGGGGTGCGCGGAAGCGTCCCGGTGGTGGAGATCGAAAACAGGAGCGCGAGGACGGCCGGGGCGACGACGATGAATCCCACTCGCACGAGCCGAGTGTTGAGTGGGCTTTCGACCGTCCCTCGACGCCGTCGCCGAACGCGCCTCGGGGGCCGAGGAGCTTCCATCGCCGGGCTATAGTAGGCGGCCGCTGGCAGCGCGGGCCCGCGCGAACGCTCCGATGGCCAACCCTTCGACAATCCTTCTCGTCGACGACGAGGACTCGATCCAGACGCTTCTGACCTTCCCGCTCGAGCGGGACGGATACCGCGTCGTCCAGGCACGCGACGGGGAGGAAGCGCTACGCCGGTTCGGAGAAGAGGAGGTTGATCTCGTCGTCCTCGACGTCATGCTGCCGCGGCTCGACGGACTCGAGGTCTGCAAGCGCCTGCGCAGTCAGAGCAATGTCCCGATCATCATGTTGACCGCGCGGGGCGAGGAGCTCGACAAGGTACTGGGACTGGAGCTCGGCGCTGACGACTACATCACGAAGCCCTTCTCGATCCGCGAGTTTCGAAGTCGGGTGCGCGCTCTCCTGCGCCGTGCGGCCGCACCTCCCGCTGGTATCGAGCGCGAGGCCGTCATCGAGCGAGGCGAACTCAAGATCGACCTCCCGCGCAGGACCGTGGAGATCCGCGGCAGCACGATCCAACTGACGTTCATCGAGTTCGAGATGCTCACGGTGCTCGCCGGGAGCCCTGGGGTCGTGTTCTCGCGTCGGGAGCTCCTCGAACGCCTTCGTGGGGGGTCCGACTACCGTGAGCCGCGGACGATCGACGTCCATGTTCGGCATCTTCGGGAGAAGATCGAGCGCGACCCGAGCAATCCCGAGCTCATCCTGACGATACGCGGCGCCGGTTATCGTTTCAGGCCGGACTAGAAGTCGCCATGCAGCTACCGGGCGGCATCCGAATCCGCATCGCGCTCGTCCTCATGGGCATCGTCGCCGGGGCGCTCGGTACGGCGTATCTGATCGTCGTGCCTTCGCTCGAGCGGCGTCTCGTCGACGCCCGACTCGATCAGTTGGAGGAGCTCGCCGTCCCGCTCGCACGCTCTCTGCCGGAGGACAGGCTGCTCTGGCAGGAGAACGTCGAGGACTTCGCGGTCCGGACGAATGCGCGCGTCATCGCATTCGACGTTCTCTCCACGAGCAAGCCTGCGTTCGCGTCTGTTGCGGACTCGCGAAGCCGGAGGTCGAGCGACGCGGCGACGCACTCCGTCGCTC
>DASUAD010000181.1:0-2794 GCA_035763965.1 Thermoanaerobaculia bacterium
GTCTGCGCGGCAAGGTCGCCCTTCACCCGGCCGAGGCGGATGTCGCCGCCGAGCGTCTTCACGTCGACGTCCGCGCCGGCGGAGGCGACCACGATCTCGCCGGAGTGCGTCAGGATCTTCACCCGCCCCGACACGTTGCCGATCCGGTAGCTCGACGTCCCGCTCGTCGAGAGAAAGTCGCCCGCGACGTCGCCGCGCTCGACCGGTGCCTCGGCAGTCCACAGGACGCGCGGCGCCGAGCGGGCATCCACCTGGACCGCAGCTCGCGGCACCACGACCCGGACGTCCGGAACGCGCACGCGCATTTCCGGCACGCGCACCTTCACCGATGGGACGCTCACCTTGACTTCGGGAATGCGGACCTGGAACTGCGGAACGGTCACGACGAACGAGCGCCGCTGCGAGATGATCGGATGCGCGTCCTCCGGACGGCTGCCGCTCGCGAGAAGGAGAATCGAGCCGTTGAGCGCCGAAAGGCGCACGCGCGCCCCGCCGTCGCCGATCCGGCCCGAGTAGGAGCGGCTCAGATCGAGGATTCGGACCCCGCGAACGCCTCCCCGGATTCCGCCGGAGACCCCTCCGCGGACTCCGCCGGCGACGCCGCCGTGGAGGCTTTCCTCCATCGACTGCATCACTTCCCGCATCTCGACGTCGACGTTCTTCATCGACTCTTCGAGCTCTTTCTCGAGATCCTTCAGGTCCACGACGATCGTTTCGTCGTCATCCTCCCCTTTGCGCACGATGATCTTGCGCACCGGCTTTCTCTCGATTCTTTCCGGGTGCACCCTGCGACGCACGAGTTCCTCCTCGACGTCGTCGGCGTGCGGCAGCGCGAAGGTCGATGCGATCGAACCGTGCATCGTCGAAGCCGAGACTTCGAATCGCGCGTCCCTCGGGAGAGTCAGTCGAACCGCGCCGTTCACCGTCTCGAGCTCGTATGCGGCGCCCGACGGCACGACCGCAGCGACCCCGACGACGTCGCCGTTCACCGACTTGGCGTCGATCGAGCGGCGCACCCCCGCGGCGTCGACGGTCCCGTTCACGGTGCGAAGCTCGAGATCCCCATCGAGATCCCGCACTCGGACGTCGCCGTTGACGGTTCCGAGCACCGCCGTGATCCCGGGAGGGATCGTCAGGTCGTATCGGGCATTGATGCGGCAGTCCTCGCACCGCGCGAGGAGACGGCGGCGCGCGGGTCGGCCGTCCATCCTCTCGACTCGCCAGCGGCTCTCGGGCCATCGCGTCTGGATCGAGAGCTCGTCCCTCTCGCGCCGCTGTACGATCCGGACCTTCCCGAGGACCTCTTCGGCTCTCTTCCGGTCGGGCGCCGCGACGACGATCGTCGCGACCGCGCGAAACTCCCGGCCGGGCACGGCGATGACGTCGCCCGACACGTTGTCGAGCCGAAAGGTCGCGCCGGAGGGCAGGTTCGCCGAGATGCGATCCGTCCGGTTGGCCGTCTCGTCGCCCCGGGCGGTGGCGGCGGCGAGCATCAGAGCCGCGCCGAGCGCGAGGAGAAGCCAGAGGACGACGCGGTCGGTGCGATCGATCCGGCTGCCCATGCCGCGCGGCGTGCTCATCGAAAGGGGAGACGCAACGCCTCGACCCGGGTTACGCATTCTCACAGGTCGATCGCTTTCAACGCGGAGGCCGCCCGGGCGCGCACGAACCCGTTCTCGGAGGGGTCGAACGCCTTCTCGCGAAGGGACTGGATCGTCTTCGGATCCGGCGCCTCTTTCGCGGCCGCGGCGAGCGCGTCGACCGCAACCAGGCGCACGCCGGGGTTCGGATCGTTCGCGAGCGCGTCGAGCAGCGCCGCGCGGATCTCGGGGGTGGAGCGGAAGGAGGCCAGCGCCTCGGCCGACTTCTTGCGGACGCCGGGATTGCGATCGCGTTTCAGAGTCGCGGCGAGCGCGCGGACGATTTCGGGTGAGGCAACCGCCGCGCCCGGACCGAAGTTCTCCGAGACGAGCGCGATCGTCCGCGACTTCTCTCCCGCCGTGTCGTTGCGCGAAAGCAGGTACGCGAGCAGGTTCGAAATGCGGGGGTCGTCGGGGCGGCCCTTGATCGAGTGCCGCGTCGTCGCGTCGAAGTCGATGCCCACCCGGCCGTCCGCGTCGGTCCTGTAGGAGACGTTCGAGAGATGCGGATTCCCGGACAGGTCGGGCAACGAGGCCGCGACGTCATCTCTTCCGGCGGGAGCCGCCGCGGATCTCGCGGCCTCGCCGGGCCGGACCGCGCTTCCCTTCGCCACGAAGAATCCGGCGGCGGCCGCCACGAGGATCGCCGCGGCCTGGGCGACAATCCGCACCGCGCGGGAACGCGGCCGGAAAGCGCGGATCCTCTGCCGCGCGATCTCGTCCTCGAGAAGCTCGATCGTCCGGGCGCGGAACTCGGAGGTGACGGGCGCGTCGCGGTCGGCGCCGAGGATCTCCCACGTCTCCTCGATCGCGGCGAGCTCGGCGCGGCAGGCGTCACAGCCCTCGAGGTGAGCGTCGAGATCCTCGAGCCTTCCGCCGTCCGCTTCGCCGAGCAGGCGATCGAGCGCGTACTGCGTCAGTTCGCGGCATTCCATGAGGCCTCTCCTTCGGAAAAACGCGCCTTGAGGTTTTCCACGGCGCGGAAGATTCGGGTCTTGACGGCTCCGACCGAGATGCCGAGGATGCGCGCGATCTCGGCATAGGGCAGGCCGTGGTAGCGGGCGAGGATCAGCGCCTCCCTCTGCTCTTCGGAGAGACCCTCGAGGGCGCGACGGACGGCGGCGCGCCGCTCGTGCCCGGCGAGGCGGGCCTCG
>DASUAD010000182.1:0-8227 GCA_035763965.1 Thermoanaerobaculia bacterium
GGAGCACGCCGAAGAATAGGAATCGATGCAGTAAGGCTCCTGGATCGCGAATGCGACCGCGAGCGCGATCAGCTTCTTGGTCCTCTCGTCGAGCGCTCCCGCCTCCATCGTCGAGGTGTACCACTTGAGAAAGAGGTCGAAAAGCTTCGGGTTCGTTCGCGCCATCTCGCCGAACCGCGCGAGATCCTCGGACATGTAGTAGCTCGGCATCTGGGAGTTCCTTTCCTAGATTGGCGGCGGTTGCACCCTCTCCCGCCGGGAGAGGGGGCCGGGGGTGAGGGCATCGCCTTGCGACGTCCTTCGGGCGGGGGTGTTGGGAGGTGCCATCGTCTAGTACTTCCCTCTCGCCCGCTCTTTCGCTGGCAGGATCTCGAGACAGGTCGTCCACCAGCCGGTTCGGACCGTCTCGATGAATTCCTCGGGCAGACGCTCGTCGACCATCTCGCGGGCGAGCCGCTCCCGGTCGTACTCGACCGGTATGAATTCGACCCCGACCTCACTCCCGAAACTCGCGAGGGCGTACCAGACGTTGGTGCGGCCGTCGTTCGCGGGCCGGCCGAGCACCCCCGCGTTGACGACGAGGCGCCCGGAAGGTAACCGGCGCTGCCAGTGCAGGCCCGTGTGCGTGCAGACGAGCACGTCGGCGTCCGCGTCGCGCAGGAGCTTCTCGAGAAAGGAAACCGGCGAGGTGGACTCCCACAGGAACTCGTTGATCTTTCGGGGCGAGCCGTGCACCAGGAGAACCTTGCGCCCGGCCACCTCGAGGCGGCGCGTCTTCGGAAGATCCGCCATCCATTTCTTCCATTCGGGCGACGTCTTCTCGGCCGTGTAGCGGTACGAAAGTGCCGCGAAGTGGTTGTCTCTCGGGTCGGTATAGCCGCAGTGGCAGTCTTCCGCGCCGGTCGAAAGCGACTCCTCGTAGTTCCCCTGGATGCATTCGATTCGACCGTCGAGGAGGATCGGGAAGACGCGGTCCGGATGCGGCCCGAACGCGCCGAAGTCGCCGAGCGCGTAAACGGCATCGACCCCGCGGCGACGGGCATCCTTCAACGCGGCGGCGAGCCCGTGCGCGTTGCTGTAGACGCCGCCGAAAAAAGCGATCAGGTCCGGCACGTGACCCCGTATTCGTGACAGGTGAAGCACGACGAGTAGGCGAGCTCGAAGGGGCGCAGCGACTCCGCGAGGGTCTCACCCATCTTCGCCTTCGGCTCATCGATCAGGATCGGACAGACATAGACGCCGCGGGACGTCACCATCCGGCACGAAGCACACTGGAGCGCTTCGGATTCTCCCGCCGAGAGCTCCCGGCCTCGGAGCGTCTCCCAGGACTCGTACGCTCGCAGTCGGCGCTCCTCGGCCCCGATCCGGAAGAGCGACAGCACTTTCAGCCGCGGGCGTGAAAGGCCGATGCTCCGCATCCAGTCGAGGAAATGGGCTCTCCCTTCGGCGAGCGCCGCGTCCGCGCAGGCCTCGGTCACTGTCACGACGGGATTCAGCCCGGCCTCGGAGACGTTGCGGATCCCCTGCAGGATGCGGGCGTAGGTTCCCGCGCCGCGGATCGCGTCGTTCGACTCAGCGGTGTAACCGTCGATCGATATTCGAAGATCGAGCGAATACTCGCTCTCGTCGAACAGCCGCTTCAGTCGCCGGCAGCGATCGGGCGTGAGAAGCAGCCCGTTCGTGAGCACCGTGACCGGACCGCGCCGAAGCGTCTCTTCGATTATGGGAAAGATCTCCGGGTTCAGGAACGGTTCGCCACCCGTGAAGTAGTACTCGCGCACCCCGAGCCCTTCGGCTTCGGCGAGCCGAAGTTGAACGTCGCGGAGCGTGAGCATGCCGTGGCTCCGGTTCGTCGGCGACGACGAAATGAAGCAGTGGGTGCAGGCGATGTTGCAGAGAGTCCCTGCCACCTGGAACCAGAGCGTGTCGAGCGCGACCAGGGGAGCGAACGGGAACCGCTCTCCGGCGGGCGGCGCCGGCGCGGGCGCAGGTCGAACGGAATCCAGGACGACTCCTCCTCTCGAAGAAAGCTGAAGAAAACGGAGAGATGGGGAATGCCGCGTCAGGCGGCGAGCGGTGGCCCGCGCGGGGCCACGGGATCCTTCGACGGGGCCGTGAGGAACGGACGTTCTCTCCGATCGGTCAGTGGAACGATGCGGCAGGAGCGCCGAACCGACGCGACGAGCTCGCGGAGCCGGGGCACGACGGCCGTTCGGCGGAGGGAGGACCGCCCGTCGACGTCGGGGACGGGATGGACGATCGCGACGGCACGTCCGCGCGAGAGAAGGCGGCGATACAGACGGCGGAACACGTCGCGACGCCGGCGTCCGACTTCGCGGAGCAGGTCGGCGTCCACGGGGACCGCGAGGAGCGAAATGCCGCCGTCGGGCGCGGGAGCGATCGCCGCTTCCGCGCCGGAATCGAGGGCGCGGAACGCGGCCGACAGCGCCGACCGGGAGGGAACGACGTCGCCGCCGGTCAAGACGACGTTTCTCGCGAGGCGACTGGCCCGCAGCGCCGCGTCCTGCAAGCGCGCCCCGAAAGTCCTCCCGCGCTGGTCGAGCCAGAGGACGTCCGCGGACCGCGGCATCGCACGGCGCCACTCGGGAAAGTCCTCGAGAGGAGCCGAAACCGCCAGCCGCGCGCCAACGACATGTGCGGCCGTCCGCCACTCGCGCGCGATCGCCGCGAACAGTGCGGCCGAAGGCTCCCGCGGAAGCCCCTTGTCGCGCGCCTCGGACTCCGGCGCGCGCGCGAAGAGGACGAGCAGTCGTTCCATTGCCACCCGACTCATCTTATGCCGTCGCGGAGCGGGGAGTCCCCCGGTCGAATCGCGAAGAGTCTCCCGAGGTATTCCGCGGGCAGAAGTCTCTCTCTCAGCTCGCGGCGCGAGGAGTCTTTGGATCGCATCGCGAAGAGTCTCCGCGAAGTCACCGAGCGGAGGAGCTTCGCGATGCGGAGCGCGACCGCCGCGAACGGCCAGCCCACGCGGTCGAGGCCAGCCTGCCGAAGCGCGTGCCGGTGCAACGCAGGTCGTTCGCAAGGGAGCGCGACGGCGAGGGATCATGCGAGCGGTCGAGCGCGCATCCGCGCGAGCCGCTCGCCGGTGCCGAAGGCAGATCCCGAGCGCGCGAGCGCGACGGACTTACTGCAGATTACGGTCGATGAACTTGACGAATTCGCTTCGCGGCAGGGCGCCGAGAACGCGATCGGCCACGCGGCCGTTCTTGAAGAGGATGAACGTGGGGATCGAAGTCACCTGGTACTGGAAGGCCACCTGCTGGGATTCGTCCACGTTGACCTTCGCCACCTTGATTCTTCCGGCGTACTGGCTGGCGAGGTCGTCGACGATCGGCGCGACGGTGCGGCACGGCCCGCACCACGGGGCCCAGAAGTCCACGAGAACCGGCACGTTGCTCTTCAGGATGTCGCCCTCGAAGCTCACGTCCGAAACCTCCTGGACGTTCGGATTGGTCGTTGCCATCAAAATCCCTCCGACCCGGAAATATGCACGATCTTCGCCACTCGATTCAAGGATGCGAAAGCATCAGTGAACGTGGGCGTGCACCCTGCCGCGGACGTGGGTCAGCCCCTCGCGGACGAACCAGGGAACCATGAGGAGCGAAATCATCGGGTCGACCCAGCCCGGAGCCCCGGCGATGCCCGCGATCATCGCTGCGAGCGTCAGAAAAGAGTCGATCGAGCAGGCGATGGATTCCTTCGCTTCGGCGGCGAGCCCCTTGCTGCCGAGCCGCCGCGCCGTCTTCCACTTTCCGTATCCCACGAACGGCATGCCGAACGAAGCGAAGAGCGTCAGAAAGAGACCAACGATGCTCGGCTCCGCGCGGGTGCCGACCGCGAGCTCGTAGATCCCGCGCCCGAGCACGTATGCTGCCAGCAGCAGGAACGAGACACCGATCCACCTCGCGAGCGCGTGGTCACTGCCGGCATGATCCTGCTCCTCGTCGGAGAGGAGCCTCAGGTGCCGAACGGCGAGAAGGGCGGCGCCCCCCTCGATCGCGCTTTCCAGGCTGAACGCGAGGAGCGCGAGGCTCCCCGTTCGCAGCGCCTCGTACAGCCCGATCCCGCCTTCCCCCACGACGTGGACGAACGTGAGGCCGAGAAGCCAGTACATCCGCCGCTTGAGCGCGGGGTCGGAGGAGGACGGGGATGCCAAGGCCGGGTCGGCGGCGGCGCGGTCCGACACCGCGACATTGTACGCGGCAGGAATCGCGAGACCGGGCAACCCGTTTCCGGTTAGGATGTTCGGCCGGATGGAGAAAGCGCGGCGTTCCCGCGGTGTCCGTCTTGCGACGCTCTTCGCGGCGTGCCTGACGGCAGCAGCGGCGTTCGGGCTTCACCCCGAACCTCGCGACTCCGGGGACGCCATTCTCGGTTCCACTCAACTCGGAGCTCCCGCGACCCGCGCAGTCGCCTCCGGACCCCACGACTGCGTGGCGTGCCGCGCGCGCGGGCCGTTCGTCGTCGTGTCGGCATCGGTGACGATTTCGCCGCGGCGTCACCCACACCCGTGGACCCATTCGGCCCCGTCGCGTCCCGTGACATCGTCCGAACCGTCGACCTTCGACGGCCGGGCGCCACCGACCCTCTCCTAGACCTGCTCCTGGCTCTCCGAGCGCGTCGCCGGAGAGATTCTCGATCGTCTGGGAGGCCACATTGATTCGCTCCGGGCAGATTCTCCTTCTCGTGCTCGCTCTCCTCGCGTTGGGCGCCGGCGCCCACGCGCAGGAACCCGCTCCGACTCCGACGCCTCCACCGGTGCCGGAGCCGACAGCACCTTCTCCGACTCCGGAGGTCACCTCCGAACCCGCTCCGGAGCCGGTACCCATTGCCCCGGTGTCCGTCTCCGCCGCACCGAGCCCGACTTATTTCAACCCGGCGATCGCGGTGATCGGCAACTTCCTCGGCGTGGCCGGCACGAACGCGGTCGAAGACCGGCCGTCACTCGAGATGCGGGAGTCGGAGATCTCTCTCCAGGCGATCGTCGATCCCTATGCGCGTGCCGACTTCTTCGTTTCGGTGTCGAACGACGGAGTCGAGCTCGAAGAGGGATTCGCCACCTTCACCCAGCTGCCGGCAGATCTTCTCGTCAAGGTCGGCAAGTTCAAGGCCCAGATCGGCAAGGTCAACCTGATGCACACGCACGTCCTCCCCTGGGCCGACGAACCGCTGCCGATCGTGAACCTGCTCGGCGGCGAAGAGGGTTGGAACGACTCCGGCGTCTCGGTGGCGCGGATTTTTCCTCTTCCGGGCGACACGTTTTCGGAGCTGACGCTCCAGGTCTTCCGCGGCGAGTCGGAGAACCTCTTCGAAGCGCCGTCGAGGAGCGACCTCGCGTACCTCGCCCACTACCGCGCGTATCGGGACTTCGGCGACGACCACAATCTCGAGCTCGGCTCGACCCTGGGTCGTGGATCGAACGGAACCAGCGACGATGCGAAGACGACGCTCGAGAACCTCCACCTCGTCTATCGATGGAAGCCGCTCACCGGAAGACCCTACAGGTCGTTCATCCTTCGCAGCGAGCTCTTTCGCAGCCGGCGCGAGCAGCCCGGAGGCCGACAGTCCTCGCGAGGGTTTTTCGTGTCGGGGGACTACCAGCTCGCGCGGCGGTGGTTCGCCGGGGGCCGCTACGAGTTCTCCGACCACGCCGACGACGACACCCGCCGCGACCGCGGCGAAGCGGTGACCCTCACGTACTGGCCGAGCGAGTTCTCCCAGATTCGAGGCGAGCTTCGGCGACGCCGCTACGCCGGCGCGGCCACCGCGAACGAAGCCTTCGTTCAGATTCAGTTTTCCATCGGCGCCCACGGCGCCCATTCCTTCTGAGGACGAGATGAAGAGACTCCTTCTTTTCCCGGTCTTCCTGTCGCTCGCAGCGGCGCCGGCCTCCGGATCCGTGAAGATCGTGACGACCCTTCAGGACTTCGCTTCGATCGCCGACTCGGTCGGCGGAAAACGGGTCGAGACGTTCTCGCTCTCCCGCGGCTACCAGGACCCGCACTTCGTGGAGCCGAAGCCCTCGTTCATCCTGAAGCTCTCGCGCGCGGATTTGCTGATCGCCGCAGGCCTTGATCTCGAAGCCGGGTATCTGCCTCCCCTTCTCGACCAGAGCCGCAACGCCCGGATCCGTCCCGGCGCCCCGGGATACCTCGATGCCTCGGTGGGCTGTGACATCCTGGAGCGCCCGACCGGGGTCGTGACGCGCGCGATGGGCGACGTCCATCCGTTCGGCAACCCGCACTACTGGCTCGACCCGGACAACGGGCGTGTGATCGCTCGGGCGATCGCGGCGAAGCTCTCGGCCATCGACCCGGCCGGAGCGGTCGAGTACCGCTCGAACCTCGGCGCGTTCGAGGCGAAGATCGCGGACGCGCAGAAGAGGTGGGAGGCCGCGCTCGGACCGTACGCGGGAACCGAGCTCGTGACCTACCACAACTCGTGGCCGAATTTCTTGAAACACTTTCAGCTCAAAGCGGCGGGTTACGTCGAACCGAAACCGGGGATTCCACCGTCGCCGTCCCACACGGTGGCGCTGATCAACCTCATGAACTCGCGGAAGATCCCGGTGATCCTCATGGAACCCTACTTCGACGAGCGCACGCCGCGCGCGGTCGCGCAGAAGACCGGTGCGACGCTCCTGCGCTTCATTCCGTCGGTCGGGGGCGTGCCGCAGGCAAACGACTACATTTCGCTCTTCGACTACGACGTGAAGATTCTCGCGGACGCCCTGGCGGCGAAGAAGGCGGGACGCCCATGAGCGTGCTCGAGCTGCTCTTCCCGGCCTTCGCCGCGGGCCTCGTCCTCACCGGGATGCTGTCGTATCTGGGCCTGCACGTGGTCGAAAGGGGCGTGATCTTCGTCGACCTCTCGCTCGCGCAGATCGCGGCGCTCGGCGCGACCATTGCCGCGCTGTTCCACCACGACATTCACTCGAGGGCCGCATACTTCTATTCCCTCGGGTTCACGTTTCTGGGCGCCGCGGTCTTCGCCTTCTCACGCGTGCATCGCAAGACGCGGATTCCGCAGGAGGCGATCATCGGAATCGCCTACGCCGTGGCGGCAGCGGCCGCCATCCTCGCGATGTCGAAGGTCAGCGGCGAGACCGAACACCTGAAAGAGATGCTCGTGGGAAACATCCTCTCGGTGTCCTGGTCCGAGCTCGCGAAGACCGCCGCACTGTACGTCGTGATCGGGGTGCTCCACTGGCTCCTGCGGAAGAGATTCCTGTTGATCTCCCTGGACGAGGCGGAGGCGGAGCGCCGGGGTGTTTCGATCCGATTCTGGGATTTTCTCTTCTACGTGACGTTCGGGTTCGTCGTGACCTCCTCGGTGCCGATCGCAGGCGTGCTTCTCGTGTTTTCCTACCTCATCGTGCCCGCCGTTTCGGCGATGCTCTTCGCGGCTCGAATCGGACCGCGCCTCGCGATCGGGTGGGGCATGGGAGCGATCGTGACGGCAGTCGGCGTTTATCTGTCCTACGTGTTCGACCTGCCCACGGGAGCGACGATCGTCACGAGCCTGGGCGCCTCGCTCGTGCTGCTCGCGGGCGTGCGAGCGCTCATCCGGCGTCCGGCGGCGACGTGAGAGGTTGGATCGCATGATCCGGCGGCTTCACGCATGGGATCAAGACCGGATCTCGGTCGCGTGAGCTTCTGAATCTCGATCGGCGGGCGTCGGAGAGCGCCGCCGTTTTCCCTTCTTCCCCTACTTGAAGAAGTATTCCTTGCGCGCGCGGACGACGAGGTCCTTGCGGTCGACTTTGACCTCGATGCGATGCCAGGTCCGCGGCCGCAGCCCGGGCCTCGGCGTATACGTCAGGAAATACTGGCTCTTCAGCTCCTTCAGGATCTTGTGGAACGTCTCGGAGAGCTTCGCGATCGACCCGATGAAGTAGGAGCGCCCCCCCGTCTGATCGGCGAGCTGGTCGAGAAACGCCCGCAGCGTCGTCCGTTCGTCCAGTCCCTGGGCGATCGAGTAGATCGAGACCTCGGATGCCCGGGCGATCCCGATCACCTGGTCGACCGAGAGGCGGCTGCGGTTGTCCTCGCCGTCGGTGAACAGGATGACCGCTTTGCGGCGCTTCGTCGCCTTCAGCCTCTTGAGCGCCTGCCCGGTCGCGTCGTAGAGAGCCGTCTCCCCCTCCGTACGCGTCGCGTCGATCGCCGCGTGAATCGGCTCGCGCTGTCTAGTGAACGGGACCCAT
>DASUAD010000183.1:0-6504 GCA_035763965.1 Thermoanaerobaculia bacterium
TCCGTACATCCGGCGTGAGCCGGGCGCTCCGGATTCCGCGGAAGATCGCGATCGATACCAGACGGTCTATGCGCGCGAGCCCCTGGCCGTCGCCGCCCCGACCGCGGGGCTTCACTTCACCGAGGAGTCTCTCGCCTCTCTGACCGCCCGCCGCATCGAGATCGCGGACCTGACGCTCGCCGTGGGTGCGGGGACGTTCAAGCCGGTCGTCGTCGAAGAGGTGGCTCTCCACAAGCTCGAGCCGGAAGAGGCCTTCCTGCCGGCGGAGACGATCGCGGCGATCCGGACGTCGCGCAGCGAGGGCCGCCGCCTCGTCGCAGTCGGGACGACCGTCGCGCGGGCGCTGGAAGCCTGGATCCGGTCGCCCGGGGCGGAAACCGGCGAGGCACGCGACCTGCGTTTCTCGACCGACCTTTTCATCACTCCCGGCTTCGATTTCCGCGTCGTACGCTCGCTGCTGACGAACTTCCACCTGCCGCGTTCATCGCTCTTGATGCTCGTCTGTGCATTCGCGGGGAGGGAGAACGTGCTGGCGGCGTACCGCGAGGCAATCCGTGAGAAATATCTCTTCTACTCATACGGGGACGCGATGCTGGTGCTCGAGTCGGCAAACGCTTCCGCTTTCGCGGGCCGGGAGTAGGCTCCGGCCACACGGTCCCCGAGGGTGTCCGGGGGACTCTCGATCTTCAAGGAGGTTCGCGATGCAACCGACTGTCTTCCGGTTCACTGTTGCCGTGGTTGCCTTCGCCGCCTCGATGTGTCCGGCCTTTGCTCAGGAGATCCGCCACTGGCCGGCGCCTCTTTCTGGGGCCCGCCGGAGAAAACGAAGGTGAGGCATCCGGGCAACGTCGAAGCGCCTGGGGCACAGGAGACCCTCAACCGGTCGTCTCCACTCTGAACTTCAATGCGAACCAGCTCGAGGCGAACGCTGCCGTCGTCCCGGCCGGAACGGCCGGTTCGATCAGCGTCTTCGTCAACGCCCCGGGACACTTGTTGATCGACATCAACGGCTACTACGGCGGCGATTTCCCCGACGTGACCCGCTCGGTGCACATCCCGCTGCTCTCCTTCGTCGGATGTACGGGAACCCCGGCGTTGCTTGACATGACTTCGGGAGCGGATGCGTCTCCCGACCTCGAGTTTCTCCTGCCCGACGGGGGATTCGGATCACCTTCGACACCGTTGGTGTTCCGGACCAGAACTCGAGGATCTGCTCCCAGTTTCTGGTGCCGCCGGATTACGTTTCCGGCGGTCACTTCCGGATCGCGGCCGACAAGGGAGGACACGCGGGAGCGTCGGAGATCCTGAACTGCGCCGCCGGGGTCGACATGAACGCGATGGAACCGGCCCAAACCGTCGAGATCGACTCCCCTTCGGCCGCGCAGTATGTTTGCGATCCAGGGTCCTGCCGCTGGTACCCGGGCGGCGGGTGCATTTCGGCTTGTCGATCACCTCGTCGGGAATCATGGACAACCCTGTGCTCCTCCCTGGGGCGTCGAGTTCGAGTACACGGCATCTCAATGACTCCCGAGCCACCGTCAGGGAAGGAGTGAATCGAGCAGCTTCCGGAGCGCCGTCGTGTGAGCTGAGGTCGTCCCGCAGCAGCCGCCGATGATGCGGGCGCCGGCCGCGATCCACCGTCTTGCGCAGTCCGCATAGGCGTCGGGCGCGAGCTCGCCGCTGAACGTCCAGCCCGATTCGTCCTCGGGCATGCCCAGGTTGCCGTACGCGCCGAGCGGAAACTCGGGTGCCGTGGCCGCGAGACGGGAGAGGTCGAACCCGAGCCGCCGTGCCGGGACGCAGTTGATCGAGAGCGCGGCCGGTCCGAGCGGTTCGACCGCACGAACCGCGTCTTCGATCGGTTCGCCGGAGAGAAGGCGCCCGCTGCCGTTCGTCACCATCGATGCCACGATAGGGAGCCCGCTCGCCCGGGCGGCCCGCGCCGCGGCGGCGAGCTCGCGAACGGTGTTGTGCGTCTCGAGCAGGATCAGGTCCACGCCGGCGGCGGCGAGGCGCTCGGCCTGCTCGTGGTGCTCGCGCGAGAGCGCGTCGTCTTCGGGAACGAGGTCCGGCCGGTAACAGTCCTCCAGAGGCGAAAGGGATCCGGCGACGAGGACCTCCCGCCCGACCTCCCCGGCGGCCTCCCGCGCGAGGCGCACGGCGAGCGCCGTGAGCTCGCCCGCCCGGGCCCCGAGGCCGCCCTTTTCGAGCGTGCGCCGGTGGGTTCGGAAAGTGTTCGCGGTGAGGACCTCCGCACCGCCAGAGACCTCGTCGCGGTGGATCGCCGACACGAGCTCCGGGACTTCGACGAGCGCCCACGCGCTCCACAGCGGCAGCCTCGTGTTCGCGCCCCGCCGCTGGAGCTCGGTTCCCATCGCCGAGTCGAGAAGGACCGGGGGGCCCGATCTCAACCTCTCGCGGAACGAAGCCATCAGTCAGAGTCTAGCCCTCGCGACAAACAGAAAAGCCCCGCTGCGGCGGGGCTTTTCGAACGGAGGCGAATGGTTCAGTGGCGCCGCATGAGAACGAACCCGAGCGCGGCGAGAGCGACCGCGAACAAGGCCATCATCGGGAACGAAAGAGTCGGCACGACCGCGGGGGGGCCCGAAGGAGTCGGGGTCGGCCCGACGAAGCCGGAGAACTGGACCGTGACATCGATCGTCGTCGCGGATCCCGGATTCACCGCGCGGTCGTTCCACTGCAGGGCGGCGCCGTTGTCGAGGCAACCGGCGGTGACGGTGTTGCCCAGGCTGTCGGCTCCGATCTGGGACCACACGGAAGAATAGCTGTTTGCCGCATACGCATCGGCCGCCGTGTTCGGAATGAACTGGATCGTGTACGTCTGGACCGTTCCGCAGTTCTGCCCTCCGACCCCTCCTGTCGTGCCGTCCCGGTAGGGGATGCCGTCATCGTCGTTGGCGAGATAGAGGTCAGCGCCGAAGAACACGTCGGCGGTGGCCGCCGAACCGGTCGTCGTGAATGCGTTGCTCACGCGGAAGAAACCGTCACCGTTGACGTAGGTAACGGTCATCGTCAGGCGCAAGCCGGTCGTTCCCGCGTCCACGACGACGACGACAGTGAAGGGAGAGCCGGAGGTTCCGGTTCCCGTCACGGCGCTGAGCGAGACCGGGGTCCACGGCGTGTTGGTACCGATGCCGCCGGACGCGGAGCCGCACGGATGTTGGTTGAAGAGCGGCGCGTACAGAATGCCACCCACGTCCGCGAAGACACCGGCGTCGCCCGGGGTGCACGAAGCACCCGAGGGATAGAACTGTCCCGAGCCGGGGACGTTCGCGTTCAAAACCTGGAAGGACGCGTCCGACGCGACGTAGATCGTGAGCGGGGTCCCGGTGATGGTCTGGAAGGCCACGGCCCCGAGGGCGGACTCCGTCCGGATTCCCGAAAGCGACTGCTGCCGCAGCGCCTCCTTGACCTCGGCCTCGTCCTGCGCCACGACGATCGCGGGTGACGCGAGAAAGGCGAGCCCCATCAGGATCTTCGCGAGTCTCTTCATCGAGCTCCTCCTCGTCATTTCGCTTCGGATTGCTTTATGGGATTCTGGCATCGGGATTCTAAAAAACAAATCAAAAAAGAGGCCGGACACGCGCCCGGCCTCTGCGGATTTCCCGAACCCGCTCTCAGTAGGTTTCCAGGTACTGCTCGATCTCCCAGGGCTGAACCCGCGAGATGTACTCGGCCCACTCGCCGCGCTTGGCTTCCATGAAGTGCTTCAGGATGTGGTCGCCCAGGGATTCCTTGACGACGTCGTCCTTCTGCAGGTTGTCCAGCGCCTCGGACAGGTTCGCCGGGAGCTGATCGATGCGAAGACGCCGCTTCTCGCGCTCGCTCATCTTGAAGACGTTGCGATCGACCGGTTCGCCCGGGTCCATCCGGTTTTTCACGCCGTCCAGGCCCGACGCGAGCATCACGGCGAACGCGAGATAGGGGTTGCAGGAGGGGTCCGGCATCCGCACCTCGATCCGGGTTCCCATTCCGCGGCGCGCGGGTACGCGGACGAGCGGCGAGCGGTTCCGCATCGACCAGGCGACGTTGACCGGCGCCTCGTAGCCGGGCACCAGCCGCTTGTAGGAGTTCACGAGCGGATTGGTGACGGCGACGAACGCCCGCGCATGCCGCAGGATGCCCCCCGTGTAGTGCAGCGCGGTCTTCGACAGCTGGTACTTCGCCTTCGGATCGTAGAAGACGTTGTTCCCCCGCTTGTCGAGGAATGACTGGTGCGTGTGCATTCCCGACCCGTTGACGCCGAAGATCGGCTTCGGCATGAACGTGGCGTGGAGGCCGTGGTCGAGCGCGACCTTCTTGACGATGAACCGGAACGTCGAAACGCGGTCGGCTGTCGTCACCGCGTCGGCGTACTTGAAGTCGATTTCGTGCTGGCCGGGGGCGACCTCGTGGTGTGCGGCCTCGACCTCGAAACCCATCTGCTCGAGCGCGAGGACGACGTCCCGGCGGGCCTCTTCGCCGCGGTCGACCGGCGTCAGGTCGAAGTATGCGCCCTGGTCGTGCGTGTCGACGATCGGATCGCCACTGGCGTCCCGCCGGAAGAGGAAGAACTCGGCCTCGGGGCCGGTGACCATTACGTAACCGAGCGCGGACGCTTTGTCCATCTGCTTCTTCAGGGTCTGGCGCGGGCAGCCGGGGAAGGGCGAGCCGTCCGGGTTGTAAACGTCGCAGATCAGGCGCGCGATCTTCTTGCCGCCGTTGTGGGGCCAGGGATAGATCGCGAAGGAATCGAGATCCGGAACCAGGTTCATGTCGGACTCTTCGATCCGCGTGAATCCCTCGATCGAGGACCCGTCGAACTGGATCTCCCCGTCGAGCGCCTTCTCGAACTGGGACCGCGGGATCTCGACGTTCTTGATGACCCCGAAGATGTCGGTGAACTGGAGTCTCAGGAACCGGACGTTCTCGTTGTCGCAGACCTTCAGGATCTGCGCCTTTGATAAGCCCCCGCCCGCCGCGTCGAACTTCAGAATCTTCCCCTTCGCCACACTGTCCTCCTTTTTTCGCTCGGTTTGCAGGATTTTAGACTTATTTTGCGGAAAAGTAACCTGTTTTCTGCAGAGTGAAACCAGAAAGCCGCCCTCTTTGCACATTTTCATGTGCAACCCGCCGCCGGTTAGAATCGGAGTCGTGAACGCGCCTCGCGAAACCGGTCGCTGGCCGTCGCGTCGGGAAGCCGAAGAGCTCCTCTTCGAGTTCACGAAGGGAGAGGCGCTGCGCCGCCACGGCCGCGCGGTCGAGCAGGCGATGCGCGCCTACGCGGGCTGGTTCGGCGTCACCGATCCCGCGGAGGTCGAGAGGTGGGGCGTCATCGGTCTGCTCCACGACTTCGACTACGAGCAGAACCCGACCGAGGACACGCACCTCCACGTCGGCGGCCGAATCCTCCGCGAGCGCGGCTACGACGAGGAGATGGTCCGCACGATCGAGTCCCACGCGGATTTCATGAACGTCCCGCGCGACACGCCGATCAAGAAGGCGATCTTCGCCTGCGACGAGCTCGTCGGCTTCATCGGAGCGTGCGTGAAGGTCCGGCCGTCGAAGACGATCGCCGACCTGCCCGCCTCGTCCGTGATCAAGCGGCTGAAGGACAAGGCGTTCGCCCGTTCGGTAAACCGGGAGGACGTGTACGGCGGCGCGGTGGAGGTCGGCCGGCCGCTCGAGGAGCACATCGCGTTCACGATCGAAGCTCTGAAGCCGATCGCCGGCGAGATCGGGCTCTAGGTGTTGGTAGGATTGACGTCTCTGTTCGTGGACTGGCCGATGGCCGAAAGGAAGATCAATGGCCACCGTTGACGTCGTTTCGCCCCGAACGATCCGCGCGAAGCGAATTCTGAAGGACCTGACCCGGGAGGAGCTCCGCGAGCTCGCCCGAACCGACGAACGAACGAGCGAGTACGGCTCCCCCGTCTACTCGACCCGAATCAAGAACCGGTCCGCGAAGAACACCTACGTCGTCGCCAACGGCGTTCCGATCGGGGTCATGCAGCAGCCGATCGACCGCGGCAAGGCGGAAGACACGATCCGGGCCGTCCAGGAGAGGCTCGCCGATTCGGAGCTCATCCAGGTGGACCGCCGCATGGGGATGAGCCCGGATGTGCCGATTCACTGCCGGCTGTACGTCCCCCGTGAATACGCGCGCATCGCGTTCATGTGGCACAACATGCTCTTCCCGTCCAATTCGAAGAAGGAGCCGGACTTCGTTTCGGTCTACGTGCCGGACTGGGAGGAGCGGCTGATCTTCCTCGACGTGGATCAGGGATACACGTACATCCTCGGGAGTGACTATCCGGGCGAGGCGAAGAAGTCGATGCTGCGCCAGGCGATGTACTGGATCAAACGCCGCGGCGGGCTGGGACTCCACGCCGGATCGAAGGTGCTCCGCGTCATCGGCCCGGACGGCGAGCTTCGCGATGTCGGCTTCCTGCTGTTCGGCCTCTCCGGCACGGGCAAGACGACGCTGACGCTCCACGACCACGG